>CAVJLP010000178.1:0-2002 GCA_963650525.1 Firmicutes bacterium CAG:534 | reverse complement strand
AAGAAGTTTTAAGGATGAGGAGCATGCTTGGAAGGTAAACCTTCTTTCTGCAACTCCTACCTTGGAGATGGGTATTGATATAGGTGATCTATCAACCGTGCTTTTAGGCTCGATGCCTCCAAAGCAATCTGGATTTTTACAGCGTATAGGCCGTGCTGGACGTCGTGATGGTAATGCTTTGGCGATCACTTTGGCAGATAGATCTCCGCATGCGCAGTATTTTTGGGAAACGCCTAATGAAATGCTCTGTGGGGCAGTGTCTACACCTGGTGTCTTTTTAAAGGCAGTAGCTGTGCTTGAAAGACAACTTACTGCTTTTGCTATAAGTTGCTGGGTGCTTGAGGATAAAAAAGCCAAGCTCTCCATGAGCCTAAAAGATGCTTTAAAAAATCTTACAACCGATAAAAAGGATCAATTTCCGCTGAGTTTTCTTGAATGGGTCTCAGATAACAAGGAAAAGCTATTTAGCAATTTTATTTCCATGTTCAAAATCCTAGAGCATGATAAGGATTTTGATGAGATGAAGACTGCAATTTACAGCTTCTTAAATGGTCGCGATGATAAAAACGCATTAAGTGCCGATGCTGATATATATGCAGTAAATAGCCAAAGTTTAGTACAAAAACTGCGTCAAGTGTTTGAAAGTGAACGTAATGGCTTTGAAGATAAGCATCGTCGTTTGACCAGGCTTACAAGTGATATCAATAAGGCTAGTAAGAAGGAAGCCTTAGATGAATATAGCAAGGATATTGTTGATTCATTAAAGCAAGAAAAGGCTGAGCTTAGTGCCACAATAAAGAGTTGCTATGAGAAGAAAACACTTTTAAATTTCCTAACCGATGAGGGCTTTTTACCAAATTATGCCTTCCCAGAAGAGGGAGTGCAGGTTCACTCAGTTATTACAAAATATAGATTAAATAGCACTAGCAAAGCTACGGATGAAACGAAGAAAAAGTTTGAACCTAAGGTAGACACCTTTGATTTTAGCCGTGCTGCCGGCTCTGCTTTAAAAGAGTTAAGTCCTGATGCTAAGTTTTATGCTAATGGGCACGTGTTAAGAGTTGATCAGTTAACCTTAGGAGATACCAAGACCACCTTTGAAAAATGGCGCTTTTGTCCTAATTGTAGCTATGCTCAAAAAATTACGGAAGGTGAGGATGATAAAGAGCATTTACAAAAATGTCCTCGCTGTGGAAGCTCCATGTTTGGTGATTCCGGGCAGGTCAAAAACTTAATTAAGGTACGAGAGATCACCGCAACTGCTAATAACAAATTAGATCAAATTGATGATAGCAAGGAACATCGTACCAACAATTTGCTATCACATCATGTGTTTATTGACATCGATCCTAAATATAGCGAGTCTTCGTGGGTTATTGCGGATAATTCCAATAGCTTTGGCTTTGAATATGTAACCAAAGCAGTTATTCGTGAGATTAACTTTGGAAAAATCGATCCTGAGCAAAGCGGTGAAAAGTTCAAAGCAGGAGGATGTGAATATCAGCAGCATGGCTTTAAGATCTGCAAAGGCTGTGGCCGTGTATTTCGTCAGATCTCAAGATTAAAAGATGTAGAAAAAGCGCAAAGATCTTTGCATGATTCAGGATGTAGATTCAGAGATCCTAAAAATACAGAGGATCCTTGGATTGAAGGGCTGTTCTTATATCGTGAGATGAAGAGCGAGGCTATACGCATTCGTCTTCCTGGCATTGATTTGGGATTTGACCAAACTGCTCGAAGTGCTGATGTTTGTTCTTTTGTTGCGGCCATTAAATTAGGTTTAAGACGTCATTTTAATGGAGCTGTAGATCATCTAAAAACTGAAATAGTATCTGAACCTGCGTCAGATTGCGCAAATGGTCGTGTTACCTACCTTGTGATATATGACACTATACCAGGAGGATCTGGATATCTTAAGGATCTTAGTCGTGTCGATGAGCAAAGTGGTCACCCTGAAAACATGATAAAACTGTTCCATCAGGCCTATGAAGCAGTAAGGGAC
>CAVJLP010000177.1:0-2061 GCA_963650525.1 Firmicutes bacterium CAG:534 | reverse complement strand
ATATAAGACTGACTGAGCAAATAGGATAAAGCCTCAGAAATATCCGCTCTTAGTTTCTTACGATCATCATCAATGCTCTCTTGCATGAGCACCACAAGGTTATCAACAGTCGCCTTGAATTGATCAGCATGCTTAACTAAAAGCAAGATCTTAAGTAGCCTTAATGCCAGCTCATGTTTACCATATTGTGCAAGATTACGCTCAGCATCTAATAAAGATGAGGCCGTTGAGGTCTTAATAGAACTTCTTACACCTTCAAACATCAAATCAAATGAGGGGATCGCTCCTACAGGCTTATCCTTAATTGCCTGTAAAACCTTATGGAACACAGCAAGCATCGAGCGCTCACCTACTGAGCCGAAGTTGCCTTCAAAAGCATTGGCCTTAGATAGTTCCTTAATACATTCCTGACAAAGATCAAATTGATAAGGGATGAAGGGATAAGCATTTATAAAATCATCTTCAGTTCTGATTTTGTTGTATTTACGACTATCTTCAGTAAAGTCAAATAAGGTCTTAAAGCTATCGTGCTTTTGTTCATAGATCTCTGATAAGGGGACCTTAGCATAGTCATTTTTTTCAAGCAGGCGCTTTGACACCACTTCATTGACATTTTTAGATGAAAGCTTAAGTCTTATCTTAAATCTGTCTTGAATCTTAGAGAAATCATTGCCATGTTGTAGCTTGCCCTCCTGCCCAATTATGCTATCCATATCCTCTTGTGCAGTGACAAAGAGCCAAGCGCCATCTTTACAGATTTCAGTTAATTTTTCAGATATGGTTTGCAAATTAAGCATTAGCTTGGTCTCATCTGCAACATATTGCCCAAGCTCATCTACAAAGAAATTTAAACGATATCCACTATCTAACTCTTGTCTTTTTTGATCGATATATATCTTTACCGTATTAACAAAGCTCTCAACACTTAAGGTAAAGGCATCTTTGGCAGAACTTAGTATATTTTTGTTATCCTCAGCAGCATTACCATTGACGACAGCTAAAGCTTTGGCTACATAAGGATTAATTATCATTCCCTGCTTGCGTAACACTTCCCAAGGCTTTTGTGCTTCTTCGTAAAACGCCTGTTTAAACTCTTCATACTTACCAAGAGCCATTAAGCTTCGTTCAAAATCAGCAATATAGGGAATTTCATGACAAAAACCACAATGCTCGTTAAATACCCTCATGAAAACGTCTAACACGGCATTGCTAGCTTTGGTATTACTTTTAGAATCGATATTAAAAAGAATGCTCTCTGAAGGACATTTTCTTTGAGACCTCTCAAATTCAGGCCTTAAATCATCATCATTATGCTCAAAGAAGAGGTCAATTGGTTTTTGACCATCAATTTCTTTGTTCTCAAGCACCAAAGACAGCATTTTGAGTAAATGCGATTTACCAGAGCCAAAGAAGCCTGAGATCCATACGCCATTACCCCAGGATGGATCATATTCATTGTAGTGTTCAATAAACTCTTCAAGCTCTTTGCCAATTTCTTTGGTGATAACAAAGTCTCGTAACTCCAGCGCAAGACTTGATGTGTCCTCAGCCTTAATGACGCCGTTTATGGAGCGGTCGATGTCGTTTCTAAATAAATCTTTTAAGCACTCAATCTGATTGTTATCTAGTTTTTGATCTGACATAGCTTCAATACTCTTTTATGCAGTGTTTTTCTGTAGCAATGGATGCTCTAGGCTCTGTTGTGTTTATTCCAAGTTGCTAAACGCCATATTTCAAAATATTTGAGGCGCGGTAATAACGGTTATGTAGCCTGCCAAATAGCTCTAAGGACGAGCCTGAACCGATGTTCTCGCTATATAAACCTGGGAAAAATACGATAAGCGGCAGAGAGGTGATAGAGCTTTCAAGTTTAGTAAGTAGCGATTGAATACTTACATAGGGGTGCACCTCACCAACTCCGGTCATAAAAAATACCTTGGCCTCGGGATTTTCCTCTATTACAGCTAAAACAGCATCTTTAAGCTCAGTACCAGCACCTAAAATACCATTTAAGCTATCTAAAAGGTCGCTTTTATCAAGCTCTTTTTCCTGCTCTAAAAT
>CAVJLP010000176.1:0-2084 GCA_963650525.1 Firmicutes bacterium CAG:534 | reverse complement strand
GGCATCGGCAAGTGACTTCTTAGTTGAGTGCAGCTTGATGATTTTATCCTCAACCGTTCCTTTGGCAATTAGACGGTATACCGTTACCTGACGCTCCTGACCTATACGGTAGGCTCTGTCACTTGCCTGATCTTCAATTGCAGGGTTCCACCAAGGATCAAGATGGATGACATAGTCAGCAGCGGTGAGGTTAAGTCCGGTACCACCTGCCTTAAGTGAGATTAAAAAGAGCGGCATCTGACCTTCATCAAACTCATCAACAAGCTTCATACGCTCCTTAGGAGACATGGAGCCGTCAAGGTAGAGATATTCAATACCTTTTTTCTCAAGCTCACGGCGGATGATGGCAAGGTGTGAGGTAAATTGACTAAAGACTAACGCACGATGGTTATTTTCAATAAGCTCATCAACTAAGTCTAAGAAAGTCTGAGTCTTAGATGAGGTGATAGCAAGCTTCTTATCGATAAGCTCCATGGAGCAGGCAGCCTGTCTTAGCTTAGTTAAGGCAGCTAAGGCCTGCACAGGGTTAATCTCACCTGTTGAAAGTGAGGAGGCAGTCTCCTCACGTATTTGGTTATAGAAGGCTTTTTCTGTATCTGAAAGCTCTACCTCAAGGGTGATTTCAGTCTTCTCCGGCAGTTCATTTAAGACATCCCCCTTAGTTCTGCGCAGAATGAAGGGAGAGACAATTCTCTTTAAAAGACGCTGCTGATTGTGGTCGTGCTCACGCTCAATAGGACCTACGAAACGCTCAGAGAAGGCATTGTAGCTACCAAGAAGTCCTGGGACTGCTACCTCAAATAAGGACCAAATCTCAGTTAGGTGATTTTGCAAAGGAGTACCGGTGAGCATAATTCTAAAGTCTGCATGTAATTTCACACAGCTCTTAAAGGCCTTGGTATCACGGTTTTTGATGTTATGAGCCTCATCAAAGACGGCAGTTGCAAAGTCAATCTTCTCTAAAGCCTCAGTCTCCTCGGTAACTACACCATAAGTTACAAGGATGATGGAGTTTTTAGATGCCTTCTTTATAGCCTTAGCTCTATCCTGCTCAAAGTTTAAAAGCACAGGCTTTAAGGATGGGGCAAAGCGGTTTAGCTCATTGCGCCAGTTAATTAAAAGTGCTGCCGGGACTACTACCAGCTGTGGTCCTAATTGTGAGCGCGAGAGGAGCACTGAGATTGTCTGAATAGTCTTACCTAATCCCATGTCGTCAGCAAGTACGGCACCAGCTCCCCATGAGGCAAGACGCATCATCCAATTAAAGCCCTCTTCCTGATAGTCACGCAAGGTGGCATTAAGCTTTTTAGGAAGCTGTGTATTTAAGCTCTGGGCATTTTCAATACGTTCTCTTAACTGTGCGTATTTCTCATCACCTGCAATCTTGGCACCGTTTTTCTCAAGCTCACTTAATACACCTGAGTTGAATTTTGACAGCTGTACCTTCTTCTTATCAGAGCTTGCCATCTTATCTAAGGTAGCAAGTTGCTTTTTAAGACTTTCTGATAGGGCGATATATTCATTGTCCCCTAAAGCGATGAAGTTACCCTGAGCCTCTCTTATAAGACGCAACAGCTCTGCAACCTTCATCTTAGTCTTAGGGTCGATGTTAACCTCACCTGAGACCTCAAACCATGAGCCCATGGAATTTACTGCAAGGTTAAGCCCTGAGAAAGATATTGCAGGTTTGGATACTTTAAGCTTAGCCCCCTCTGGCCACTGTACACTGCAGTCCTTGCTCTCTCGTACTAAATCGAGCATGGTAAGACACTGCAGAGTTGTCATCTCCCAGATAAACTTATCACTGCGGGCATCCTCAATGGGAGCTAAGAGTCTTTCCACAGTCTCAAAGTTCTTTTTCTCATCCTTTAATTTACGGTTAATCTGGGCTGTTTCATTGTTAACCGTAGTTGCAATAAACTCCTGTCCCTCACCTGGATTTACCACAAGCTTTGAGCCTTGTGCAGGTAAGACTACAGCACGGGCATTGTATAAATCATCACTTACAGGTGAGAGCTGCAATACCACCTTGCTATCACCTTCAAGCTGTTTTAAGTTCTTAGAGGATTTTAAGAGATCACTTA
>CAVJLP010000175.1:0-2094 GCA_963650525.1 Firmicutes bacterium CAG:534 | reverse complement strand
TGACCTAGATAACAATAATTATTCAAACGCAAGATATGTTGATTTTTTAAAATTTACGGTGACCCAGCCGAATGATGCAGATCACACTTTATCATCACGACTGAAAACCGCTTTTTTTAAATTTTAAACCAAGGCTAAACGCTGAAGGTGTTCTTTAAAAATTCAGTATGAATTGAAGCTCCATAAGGCTCTGTGAGGGCGTTTTTAAGATGGTAGACATGACGGTGCTACAGAATGCTTTATTCTGCGTAAGTTTTGTACAGAATGTTTTTATTCTGCGTCTGCTTTGTCAGTCATCAGGTATCTTATTAAGACCTTCATGGCTCTAAGAGGCTCATCTCTTAGGGTATCAGTTGTCTCCTGGAATGACATCGGTTTGTAGTTCTTTGTCTTGTGCTTTATCAACGTAAAGCCTTCTTTTGAAAGCACCTGTCTGGCAAAGCTCAAGACATTGTAAGCAAACTTGTTTAAACCGATGATTGCTGCAAGGTGATCTTCGTTACAAACGGCTTGTTTATCCTGTAAAAGTACGTTATCGATCGTTGAATGGTGACTTTCATAGAACCAGCGGACAAGGATTGAATGGATGATTTGCTCGAAGTTCTCGAGAGTACATTCAAGTGATGAAATGTAGTAGCGGGTAACAGTGGTATCTCTCTTCTTTTTCTCAGCACCATTGGTTTTGAAGATGGTGTGTTTCACTATCTTTATGGCAGTCTTAGCAGAGAAATCCTTTTGAACACCGAGCTCTGATACAGGTACTACCTCAACGGTCCTCTCTTCGATGCGTCCAGAGACTAGCTGAGGAGGTAAGACCTTTTTGAAGGTGACATTTGCACCAGATTCAAAGCGCTCCTTAACTGCGTCGTACATAATCTTGGAAGATTTCTGTCCTTTAATGGCCAGTAGCCAATCAAGATGACGGTCGTTGAGGAAATCAATGAAGTTCTGACGTGTATTGAGGGCATCGGCGTAGAAGATGGCATCATCAGGTAGATCAATTTGTTGCAGAATGCGCATGAACCCATTTATCTCGTGATTCTTGCGGTTTACCTTGGTATAGCTTAAGACTACGCGGTTGTCACAATCATAGGCAACAACACCATGTGCTCCTTTCTTGCGACGGCTTATTTCACCCTTGCGGTAACTTGCTCTAAGCTCTTGTCCATCACCACCAATGGTAGGACGGAAATTGCACTCCTCAGGCTTTTTAGCCTCACTTGAGAGTAAGTCCTTAAGCTTAATCTTTACATCAGCGAACATCTCAGTAAAGATTTTCTCGTACCCATCGTTAGGTACTGTCTTTAATGAGGTTGCAACAGTTTCTCGTGAGATCATGTAGCAAGGACTGGGCATTCCCGGGACTAAGCACTGCAGGAAAGGATTGGCTGTAAACCAGAATCTTGCGTATTCTTTACAGTTATTACAACCACAGAGCTTTGCTAACATCACTACCATTAGGACTACATCAACAGGATAAATAACGTAATTTTGGTTACGCTTATCCTTGGGGATTGATGCCTGCTCATATTTGAACATCAGCTCTCTGATTAAGGCATATTCAGGTGCTGCTTGTGATGTAATACAGCAAGCATTAAAGGCATAATCAACCTTAGTAAGGTAGAGATAAATATCATCCTCATCAAAGTGATGCTTTTCCATGTACTCACGGTATTGAGCACGCATGAAATCAAGATCATCAGGTGCTGGAGCTGGAGCAGTGAACTTGGGGTGAGCTTTTATAAACTCCTTCAACTTCATCAAATCTACATTGTCCTGCTGCATAAATACCTCAAAAATAGCTGAATTTTTCAGTATTTGATCGTATTCACGAATTTGTGTCAAGCAGGAATTTAGACTGTGATCGATCGCTCACAATTTTTTAAGAAATTGAGATTGAGAGTGATCGCTGCATCACATTTTTGTCAAAGCAATTCATACTAAATTTTTAAAGAACACCTAAGGACGTTAAGCCCAAAATGTGGTGAATTTTTGAAATGTTAAAAAATGTGATCTCTATCATTTCATTGGTTCACCGTACTTTTTTCTTAGCATCAACAGAGATCACAGGTATATTGTCATTAAAAGCTTGAC
>CAVJLP010000174.1:0-2179 GCA_963650525.1 Firmicutes bacterium CAG:534 | reverse complement strand
GGATATTGTACCACCAAAACTCACTGGTTATTACAAGTTATTTACGGATAGTTCCCTACGTAGATAAATTAGACAGTGGACAGGATTATAATAAGCTAGTACCGGTTATTAGCATAAACATCCTAGACTTTGAGATTTCAAAGTGCAGAAAAAGCTATTTTCATTTTGTTAAGGCTTTTTTTAAAAGTCCGTTAGAGGAATTTTTGAATGACGATTTTAGATTATGCTTTATCGAGTTACCTAAGATCCGCATTCATAAACGTATGACTGACCGTGACAAATGGGTAATGTTTTTAAACCCTAGAATCATGCACACACACTTAAGCTTTGATTCGAGCGATCAAAGGGTTCTTTAAGTTTCAAATGAAAATTTTGTGGGTAGCCGATCCCACTTTTCCGGCCGTCAGGCCAGTCTTCTAAAAATTCGCATTTTTAAGATCAGAGATTATGCATAGCTTTTTAATATGCTTTATTTTCTGAAGACGAAAGAGTTTCTCCTCCGTTAGGAGGTGAAATTTAGAATTTTTGGAGCTTGTGGGAAATTAAGCGGTAAGCGCTAATCCTCCACTAGGTGCAGGGGGCTTAGATAGTTTGTCAATGGTACAGCTAACGCCTTTTCCTAAGGCCTTATTGGTCTTACTAACGCGACTTACTCCAAGCCTTTTATAGCAATCAACAATTGCTGATTTAAATTGCTCGGTGCTAAGACCATTAGTCAGTGCGTTGGGAAGGCCGCAGGCTTGATCAATGATCAAATCTACCAATGAGCCTGATTCAGTGGCTACGAGGTAATCGGACATGCGTACCTTCACTAAGGGCTGAAGAGCACTTGCCATGATGGTCTTAATACGATGAGCCATGGTAGATAACTTTAACAGGTTATCAATTGAGCTTTTCTTGATAGCCTTGCCTGAATTGAAGCTATTTCCGCTTTGCAGGGCCATAAATTGACGCTCTGCACACCAACGAAGTCTAAAAGAAGTGTATGTCTGCTCGAGATCAAGCAGGTTGGCAGGGATGTTAGTTGCTAAATAGCAGTAGCCATTTAAATCTTCATCGTTGTCTGCATCCTTGAGCACTTTAAGATCTCTAGAAGAATTCTTACCGCAGTAGTACGGGTTATAAACCTTTATAAGTCTGATGATGAGATCTTCTTCACCCTTGTGACGATACCTCACAACGCAGTCGTAGGAGCGTTTGTCATCAAAGCGAGGATCTTCATTAAGCTTAATGCGTTCGCCTTCGTACTCAATTACTTCACCAGTGTATTTTCCACAGGTGAAAGCTTGAGCACGGAGCACTTCTGGTTTTAGTGAGTTCCTCATCTTAATGAGGAAGTAAGCACCGCTTTTGGTAAGATCTTTGAAAAGAGAAATAGAAGGATAACCAGCGTCGGCAAGGAATAGCTTGTTTCCCATCTTGTCGCATTGGATCTCAGCACGCTCAGATGCCACCGCATTAGTATAAGTTGCAGTGAATAGAGCACTGTGGAGCAAAGACCAACTGGCATGAAGCTTACGTCCACCTGCGCCTTTGGATGCCTTAAAACTATTGTCGTTAGCATCTTTCTTTTTAGCATGTACTGCGGCTTGTGGATTTACTGTTACCTCGCAACCATCTTGAGCAACTACATCCTCAAGTCCTTTTACAAGACCTTGGAGCTCTTTAACGGCATCAGCAGACTGTGACATCGACTGAGCACCGGTGTGTTGCTCAAGCTCTTTAAGGAGTTCGGCAGTAAATCGTTCAAGGTTAGATCTTGCTATAAATTTTTCGATAGCGCCAGGGGTTACCTCCTGACTACCGGAGAATGTACAGAGGAAGCAGTACTTGCGCCAGATAGATTTAATGGAAGGTTTACGACCACCTTCAAGGATGGCATCAAGATAAGCCTTGATGAAAAGAAAAGGATGAATTTTGCGATAACGCTTAACTAGACCGCAGCCTTTTGCGAGATCTAAAAGGTGCTGAAAATCAAATATTGGAGAAATTTCGCCAAGAAGCTTGAAATCTGATGAGAAATTGTTGAAAATATCCATAAGCTGTCCTTGTGTATAGTTTTTGTTTGCTAAAGTAAATTATATCACAGAACAGCTTAAAATCAAGATTTATTCCTTGATTTTAAAGGATTTTATCTATTTTTTATCCCATCCCCAAAATTTTCATTTTTAACTTAAAG
>CAVJLP010000173.1:0-2255 GCA_963650525.1 Firmicutes bacterium CAG:534 | reverse complement strand
CCAAGGTGAAATGGTGCCCTTCTCAGCCTTTGCTACAACTGAATGGACCTATGGTCCTCCTATGCTTCAACGCTTTAACGGCGTACCTGCAGTCAATATTCAGGGTGCTCCAGCAGCCGGTATTTCAACAGGTGAGGCCATGAACGAAATGCAACGTATTGCCAACGAGGTGCTACCTGCAGGCTTTGGTATTTCTTGGTCAGGCGTATCTTTCCAGGAAAAACAGTCTGGTGAACAGGCAGGTGCTTTGTACGCAATCTCAATTTTGATTGTGTTCTTATCTCTTGCAGCATTGTATGAATCTTGGTCAATTCCGTTTGCCGTAATTCTCGTACTGCCATTAGGTATTATCGGTGCAATTGGTGCAGCAATCCTTACTCAATATATTCCGGTAAGAACTCAGCTTACTAACGACGTATATTTCCAGGTAGGCTTGCTGACTACGGTAGGTTTGGCATCTAAGAACGCTATTTTGATCGTTGAATTTGCCAAGGATCTATACGATCAAGGACAACGTCTAACCGATGCAGTGGTTAACGCTGCAAAATTACGTTTCCGTCCTATTTTGATGACCTCTATGGCCTTCATTTTGGGTGTATTACCCTTGGCGATGTCCTCAGGTGCTGGCGCTGCAGGTCGAAATGAAATTGGTTATGGCGTGATAGGCGGTATGCTTACTGCCACCGTACTGGCAATCTTCTTCGTGCCTGTGTTCTTCGTGCTGGTGATGCGCTACTTTACTAAGTACGTACCTCCTGAGATGAAAGCTAAGCTTGCAGATCGCAAGAAGAAAAAGCTTGAAGATGATATGAAGAAGATTAAGGCTCAGGATCTGTAGCCAAATTAATCAATAAACAAAGGGGAGTTTCTAAAGACTCCCCTTTTTTTTGTCTGCCAAAGCAGGTAATGGATGTGAATTAGGCGACTTTAATTAATCTTGAGAGCGCGCCACACTTAAAACGTCGTAAGCAATATCCTGCATGAGCGGTGCTGATGAGAACGGTCCTTTTTGAATAATATCCCACATCACCTTACCATCATCATGCTCTTGTGCATTAAACACCAATGGTAAAACAATCCCTAACTTTGATGAATAAAGACCATTACTTAAATCACAAGACGGAACAGCTGCACGCGTACGTCTAATGGCCTGAGCAAGATCCATCATTGAATGCTTATCATAACCATAATGAGTGTTATCTAATGACTCCAAGGCCTCACGCTTTGGCAAGGTTAAAACATAGGTTGCACGACCACAAAGAGGAACTGTATTTAAGGTAATACGACTTAGCAGAGTAGTGTGCAGTAGCGCATCCCCCCAGAGCTTATCAATCAATAGAACATAAAAAGATGAGCTAGTATCAAAGATCTGGTATTGACGCTTTAATACCAAGGGACCAGTGACAATTTGACCATGAATACTGTTTCCATTAAAGAAATCATCGATAGGCTCACCATTTTCCAATAAGGGCTGCACCTCAGGCACCTCATAGCCCTTATCCTTGAGATCCTTAATCATGGCTGCATAAGCAAGACCACCACTACCACCCATTTGCTCGGCTGTAAGTAATGATTCATCCTCATTTTTACCGCGTAACGCATTTTTAAACAATGCTCTATCTGCAACCGGAGGAACTAAGGAATAGCAAGGAAGGATCACACTTAAGAGCTCACAGAAGATCCCATCACGCAGAGAATTATCTGCATCTTTGGAGCGTGTATGCTGCATAGCACTAAAAAATGAGAAGGCATAGCGCACTGAACCGTCAAAGCGGATCTGAGTTACACGGCATAGACGATGCGATGCAGGAGAAATCAGTATGTAATAAGTGCCATCAGGAAGTTCTAATGGCATCAACATAGATTGAGGAAGCAAATGGCCATCAACCCATTTTTCAACTAGATCTTCCTTGGCAACTAAAATGGTATAGCTACCATCCTCGGAGGCATAAAGCTGCCATGATGGAGCATCATCAATTTTTTCACCAAAAACAATACCATCAGGCAAAGTAAAGCCCTCTGGTACAAATGATGATTCATAAAGATCATCATCAATGATAAATTTACTTTCATTAACTACAAAGTCAGACATCAGTATCTTCCAAAGCAAAGTTTAGATTTAGTAGCCTTAAGCTACCACATTTTTATATTCTATTTGTGAAAAGCAAACCTTACGGCAAAGTCTATACCATAGCGATCGATCCTAAATTCTACATTCATGTATCTTACTAGCCGTCATTTTTGTTAGTGCAATG
>CAVJLP010000172.1:0-2297 GCA_963650525.1 Firmicutes bacterium CAG:534 | reverse complement strand
GCATAAGCTAGATGCAACATACCATCATCAGTCTGCATCAGATAAGGATATTCATACTGACGGTTATTGGTACGGTTCAACTCACCAACATAGCCCTCCCCTTGCTCAAAGTTTCGAATAAGCGGGAAGGTTTTACCACCATCCTCTGAAATTGCTACAGCAACTGGACAACGAAGTCCTGGCCATGTAGCCTTTCCTTTCTGAGGATTACGTGTACAGGTTGGATTACATGCAATAGCAACACGACCATCCTGAAGCTTAATTGCACTAATAGAGGAATTATTATTAGGCAAGCTTGTAGGTACTGGTACTGACCATGTATCACCGTTATCAAAGGATTCTGATCGATACACAAAGTCTGCCTCACGCGATCTCATGAAAGCTGCCAGGTGACCATCTTCAAGCTCAACTACATTGGCATGCACTCGACCTGCGCTCTCAGGCATAGAGACTTCCTTCCAAGTCTGGCCCTCATCATCTGAGATCTTAAAGACGGTAGGATCTCCTGATAAACCTGCTGCACTGTCCGTGCAGATCCAGTTACCAAAGATCCAGCGACCATTCTTTAAAACGACAATAGGCTGACGGGCGAAGGTGCCTTCCTTTTCAAAGACAGTAATATAGTCAGACCAAGTAAGGCCACCATCAAAGGATTTCTGCAATCTAACCTGAGAGGTGTACTGCATATTATCCTTGCCCTCAGTTCTTGCCTTCTGAGCGGTGTACATGCACCACACCGCGCCATCAGGACCGTTAAAAAGTGACGGATTCTGCTCAGAGCGCTCAGGATCCTTTGAGATCTGAACAGGCTCAGTGAACTTGCCAGAGTCCTTCTTTAAAAGAGAGCAGATGATTGAGACATCAGGTGCACCTTCAAAAGATCCGGCAAACCAGCAGCACAACACATCTCCGTTATCAAGCGCCAATAGTGCCGGCGCATGAGCGGTCTTATAGGCTCCGGCAGGAACCAAAGCCTGCACGGAGTCCATATTAGTGTTGCGATATAAAGTCCCGTCAGGGGTTAAGTCAGGCAACACAGGGTAGATCATGCTGCAATCTCCTTTGCGCCCTTGCGCTGATTGATAACAAGAGTTACCACACCGATCACCAAACCTGCAATGGTGGTGGTTACATCAGGGCTGATGAAGCCTAAAGCTGCAACAAAGCACAGCGCTCTTGCCCAAGGAGGCAAGGTAGTCTTAAAGAAGCCTGCAATGGTAAGTGCTAGGAAGAAGGTACCAATTAAGAGCTGAGCTGCACCAATTACAATCTCAACCACAGATCCTTCCAGCAAGATAGCAGGATTGTATACGAAGACGAAAGGTACTAAGAAGCCTACCAAGGCAAACAGCATACCGTTCAAACCAGTCTTCATAGCATCTGCACCTGCGATACCTGCTGCAGTGTAGGAAGCCACGCACACCGGAGGTGTGATCTGAGCCATGATGCCGTAGTAGAACACGAACATGTTAGCGCAGAGGGCATCAACACCCAAGGAGCGGATGATAGGAACGAAGAGCACGACACCAACTAAGTAAGCTGCAACGGTAGGCAAGGCCATACCTAAGAGCATACAACCTATCATAGCAATGAGCATAGCTACGAAGAGGTAATCAGTACCTAAGGATCCGATCACAGATGAGAGGTTAGTTGCAAGTGAGGTCTGACCGGTTACAACGTTAATGATGATACCGCATGCTGCAGTAGGAATAGCGATTTCTGCTGACTGCTTGGCACCGCGTATGCAGCACTGACCTAACTGCTTTAAGCCGACGAAATTCTTACGACCGCCAACAAAGTAGGAGATCACGTTGCAAACTAGGCAGGCAATAATACCAACCATGCCTGAACGCATGAGGGATGCACCGGAGATGATCCAGATAACCAGCAAAATAACCGGGATCAAAAGATACAATCTTGGTAGGATCGGTTGCTCAACCTTAATGGTTACATCAGCATTCTTACCAGTCACACAGCGCTTCTTGGCAAGGTATGAAATAAGAACGAATACACCAAAGTAATAGGCAAATGCAGGAATAATAGCAGCGCAGGCAACAGAGAAGTAGGATACGCCCAGCATCTCAGCCATAATGAAGGCACCGACACCCATGATAGGAGGCATTACCTGACCACCTGTTGATGCAACAGCTTCAATTGCGCCAGCCTCCTCAGGAGCATAGCCTATCTTCTTCATCATTGGGATGGTCATAAGGAACTGCGCGTAAATAACATGTATGTTTACTAAAATATGATATCATTGCATCAAGAGGTGCAATGATTATGGATTGGGGTGGAAT
>CAVJLP010000171.1:0-2310 GCA_963650525.1 Firmicutes bacterium CAG:534 | reverse complement strand
TGGAGCACATTGACGAGATTGATTTTGAAAGGGACAGCAAGAATACAATCACCGGCTACAAAGGCCACCATATTCCTGCTGCGGTACTTGATCAACTGATGCCGTGGGCATTAGTTTAGGTTGGTCTATGAAAAACTGTTTTCCAGACCATTTACAAACTTTCATAAAAATTACATGCCATATTGCATGCAATAACGCCAAAGCTTGAAAACTTAGAGACTTTAATATGAATGCCGTCGTTACTTTACATGCCACCCGAGAAAAATCTCTTTTACGCCATCATCCGTGGATCTTCTCAAAAGCAGTAAAAGAGGTATCAGGTGATCCTAAAAAATGTGATTTAGTCAGAGTACAAACTGAAGACGGCAGATTCCTAGCCTGGGGCGTCTACTCTCCGCTATCTCAAATAAGAGTAAGAGTTCTCTCTTTTACAGAGGACATACTTCCTGATGATGATTATGTGGCAAATCTGGTTACAGGATCAGCAAAACGCCGCCAATCAATGATGGATCAAGGAAATGACGGTATCCGCTTGGTTGCATCCGAGGGTGATTTTCTCCCAGGATTAATTGTGGATAAATACAACAACTATTTAGTTATCTCTATTTCATCCTGTGCCATGGAACGCTACAAGGATGCAATTGTTAAAACCTTGTCAGAATTATTCCCCAATGATTCTATCTATGAGCGCTCCGATCTTAAAGCGCGTATCAAAGAAGGATTAGAAGAGCGCTGTGGCATAATCAAGGGACCTCTTCCTCCTGATACCATTTATGTGAAGGAAGGCAATGCCATTTCAATTCCTGTGGATATTGTCAAAGGACATAAGACCGGAGCCTATTTAGATCAGCGCGCAAGCCGTATTTATGCATCCACCTTATCAAAGGGTGCACGTGTCCTAAATTGCTTTTGCTATACCGGAGGCTTTGGCCTGTGGGCATTAAAGGGCGGAGCCTTAAGGGTTGAGAATGTCGATGTCTCACAGCAGGCACTAGATGAGGCCAAGGCAGGTGTTGTATTTAATCATCTTGATCCTGGTCGTTGCCGCTTTATCAGAAAAGATGTATTTGAATTCTTACGTACCCAGGTTGAAAAAGGCGAACAATACGATCTGGTTATCCTAGATCCGCCGAAGTTTGCTGAAAGTGCCAAAAATTTAAATCGCGCCTGTCGCGGGTATCAGGATATCAATCGCCTAGGCTTTAAGCTTGTTAAAAAGGGAGGCCATCTTTTGACTTTCTCCTGCTCAGGTCTGGTGGGCCCTGAACTTTTCCAGAAGATAACAGCTGATGCAGCGCTTGATGCCGGAGTCAATGCCGTGATCCGTGGAACCTTACGCCAAGATAGCGATCACAGCGTATCTCTCCCCTGCCCAGAGAGCTTCTATCTTAAAGGTCTTGATTGTGAGGTGGTCTAATGCTTAAGGTAAAAACGCTACTAGTAACTCCCTATCAGGAGAACTGCCGTATTGTTTATGCTGAGGATAAAAAAATAGCCGTGGTGGTAGATCCTGGGGATGATGCTCAGAAAATTTTTGACGAAGCAACAAAAGATGATCTTTGCATTAAGGCAATTCTACTTACTCATGGACACCTTGATCATATAGGTGGAGTAGCAGAATTACAAAAGCTTAGCGGCTGCAAAATCTTTGGTCCTGCTATTGGTGATAAGTCCATGATCGAAAATATCAGTGCGCAGTCATCAATGCTCGGATTAAGAAATGCCTCAAGCTTTGCTACAACTTTTTTAGAAGATGGTCAGGAATTAAAGCTGTTTGATGGTGAGGAGAACAACATTAAGGTAATTGCAACTCCAGGACATACCAAAGGCGGAGTGTGCTATTACATCAAAGGAAACCATATACTCTTTAGCGGAGATACTCTCTTTGCAGGCTCTGTTGGACGATGTGATCTTCCAGGTGGTGATGAGACTACCTTAATGCAGTCGCTAAAACACTTAATGGAACTACCAAATGACACTATGGTGTTACCAGGTCATGGCCCAGTAACCGCCATTGGCTATGAAAGAGCATGTAATCCCTACGTAGATCACTGCTAAATACTAAAAAGCCTGACATCTGTTAGGCTTTTGTCTGCAAACTAGATCACTCCTTGATAATAATGTTGTTCTCTTTTGCAAGTTCCAGTAGCTTTTCTTTACTAATTCCTAAGGAATTATTTATTACATCTAAAGATACACCATTTTTCATCAAGGATACTGCGTTTTCAAAGCACGTATCCATTTTTACACAACTCATCGCAGATCTTTGAGAACGCTTAGCTATTTCTTCATACTCATATCTCAAACGCC
>CAVJLP010000170.1:0-2336 GCA_963650525.1 Firmicutes bacterium CAG:534 | reverse complement strand
TCCTTGTCCTTAACTGATGCCATTTTATTTAGACAGCGGAGGATCCGATAATGCAGGATCAGCATGAGGGTTTTTGACATGGAGATCTGAGTCTGATTTATAAGTAGATCTTCAGTGTCTGCAATGATGTTTTTGGCATGATTATTCATGGCCTTAAGATCTTGATCTCGTCTGGCAGTGTAATCATTGAACATGTTCACAAGGATCATCACAAAAGTGGCAAGCACGATAAACATCACTGCTAAAGTTAACCACATATGCTCATACCACCAGATAAAAGACCAACTTGAAATTCATTTTACACAG
This sequence comes from Firmicutes bacterium CAG:534, assembly GCA_963650525.1. GTDB lineage: Bacteria > Pseudomonadota > Gammaproteobacteria > Enterobacterales > Succinivibrionaceae > Succinivibrio. The sequence goes on along the minus strand of CAVJLP010000170.1, from coordinate 2,030 downwards.
TTATAGGCATAGATCTATTAAAAGATTGCCTGAATGAAAAAAATTGCGTTGTTTGTCACTTTACTGCAAAAGCAAATAAGTTATCTGTATTTAATACGAAAAAACAGCAAACTGTGAGCAATATCGGGCAAAGTTCGTATGCGTTTAATGATAAAATGACAAGGATCTGTCAGATTGTTGAAATTTTTTTCAATATTCACAGCGGCAGTGGGTTAAAACACAATCTCATTGCAAAATAAAAGTTAGGAAAGAACACATGACAACTCTTATTAAGACTCAGGATTTCATCCAGTCCATCGAGGATGCAATCCAGTTCATCTCTTACTATCATCCTCAGGATTTCCTGAAGGCTATGAAGCATGCATATGACATCGAGCAGAATCCCGCTGCCAAAAATGCAATTGCTCAGATCTTAGTAAACTCTAAGATGTGCGCCATCGGCCATCGTCCTTTGTGTCAGGATACCGGTGCAGTTACCTGCTTTGTAAAGATCGGTATGGATGTCCGTTTTGAAGGCGATATGACTGTACAGGAGATGGTAGACGAGGGTACTCGTCGTGCCTATTGCTCAGAGATCAATCCTCTGCGTAAATCCATCTTAACTGATCCTATCGGCAAGCGTATTAATACCAAGGACAACACTCCTACCGTAGTTCACATCGAAATGATTAAGGGCAATAAGGTTGAGATCGCTATTGCCTCTAAGGGCGGCGGATCTGAGAACAAGACCCACTCTAAGATGCTGAACCCTTCAGATAGCGTTGTTGATTATGTACTCTCTGAGATCCCTCACATGGGTGCAGGCTGGTGCCCTCCTGGAATCATCGGTATCGGTATTGGCGGTACCCCTGAGAAGTCTGCAATCCTTGCAAAGGAAGCTTTGAACGATCCTATCGATATTCAGGAGCTTATTGCCCGCGGTCCAGTAACTGCTGAAGAGAAGCTTCGTGTAGAGCTCTATGACAAGATCAACAAGCTTGGCATCGGTGCTCAGGGCTTAGGTGGTTTGACTACCGTTTTGGACGTTAAGGTTAAGACCTATCCTTGCCACGCAGTATCAAAGGCTACTACCATTATTCCTAACTGTGCTGCTACCCGTCACATTGACTTTGAGCTTGATGGTACCGGTCCTGCAACCTTTACTCCTCCTTCAATTGATTCTTATCCTGATATCCAGATCGGTGGCTCTGACGCAACTGTTAAGCGTGTTAACCTCGATACCATTACCAAAGAGGAAATGGCAACTTGGAAGATGGGTGAGACCTTATTGTTATCAGGCACCATTTTGACTGGTCGTGATGCTGCTCACAAGCGTATTTGCGATCTTGTCAAGGAAGGCAAGCCTCTTCCTGAAGGTGTTGATTTCCATAAGAAGTTCATTTACTACGTAGGACCTGTTCCAGCAGTAGGTGATGAGGTTGTTGGTCCTGCAGGTCCTACCACTTCAACTCGTATGGATAAGTTTGTTGAGACCATGCTCTCTGAAACCGGCCTCTACGGCATGATTGGTAAATCAGAGCGTGGTCCTGAGGCTATTGCATCTATCAAGAAGCACAAGGCTGTGTATCTGATGGCAACTGGTGGCGCTGCTTACCTAGTTTCTAAGGCAATCAAGGCTGCCAAGGTTCTTGCCTTTGAGGATCTCGGCATGGAAGCAGTACGAGAGTATAAGGTTGTTGATATGCCGGTGACTGTTGCTGTTGACTCTGAGGGTAATAGCATTCACCACATCGGTCCTGCAATCTGGTCTCAGAAGATCAAAGAGATCAACTTTAAGTACATCTAATCTATAAGCTTAGATTTCTTTAAATTTCCTAAAGCCCTTCCTGTTTGGAGGGGTTTTTTGTTGATGTTATGCAAAAATGGTATTTGTCTTGTTGTAGCTTGTTTATCATTTTCTGAAAACATGCTAAACAACTGATTTTGTTTTTGTATAATAGCTCTAATTGAAGGGAAATGCCTGTATTAAGCATTTTGAAGAGTCAGATTTGTATACATGAGAGCGCATTATGAGACAGACACGTGGTGCT
>CAVJLP010000169.1:0-2339 GCA_963650525.1 Firmicutes bacterium CAG:534 | reverse complement strand
AGGCGCGTTTAACGCGCCTTTGTTGCAGACGCAACATACTCCACAGCTATAAATACGTGAATTTCCCGAAAATGGTTAACACCTGCTCCAAAAATAGGTCTAATCAGGCGGAATATTTTTGTTTAATTGTACCTGATCACTAGTCTTTTGGTGGGGGTCAGGATCACCTTTTGTTGTAGTATTTTGGACTCCATTATTCTGTGTTGTCTGAGGCCTTTGCGACTGTACTTTAGGATCGCCTTGCGGTGCCTGAGGCTTGGTCGTTGTAGTCTTTCTTTGAGTCTTGCTCTTAGCAGCAGCCTTTTGTTGGGCTTCACGCTCCAAAGTCTTCTTGTTCTTGCTTCCCTTAGGACGTCCGCGACCTCTATGCTCCTGCATAGCTTTAAGCTTTGCCTCACGCTCTAAGGTCTTTTTATTTTTAGCTCCCTTTGGTCTGCCAGGGCCGCGTTTCGGAGGCTCTACATACTCACCTTTAGCAATTGCTTCCTGAAGCTTTTTCTCCTTTTCAATAGTCTTCTTATTCTTAGATCCCTTAGGACGTCCTACACCGCGTTTTGGCTTATTTTCCTCATCTTTAGACTTTTCTTTTTTTGGTCTACCCGTTTTGCCTTTAGCAGGGGTAAAAGGAGGCAGAGTACGCTCTTGAGAATATGATCCTGTATTGCGATGATTGATTTCCTCGGCAAAACTATCTAGGTACTTTTCTTCTATGCCAAAGTATTTGAATACTGCCCCCATACGCTCACTATGATTATGAATCGCTTTATATTTATCATTTGCCATCAGTAAAGCACGACAAAAATCAGCTTCACGAATGATTTTGTTGGTATCAAATTTAAGTTCCTTACAGGCAATAGCAAGCTCTGTACGGATAATGGCAGCGATAAAGCCACAGGAAAGCTTGGCTTCTATGCTCTCATCGCTATGAACACGGGTTACATCATTTCCAAGCTGAGATTTAAAGATACTAAACTGCTTTTCTGATACATCGCGTAGATCATAGAGCTCGCTTATTTCCTTAGCAGTGTAATTCTCAGAGCAGGCAATGGCGTTATATCCCTTTTCGCAAATAGAGCTTTGACAGACATTGTCGTTAAACTCTACATGGATTTTTCCATCGTCGTCTTTAAATACGTTTAGGTAGCGTTTGGCATCCTTAGATAAGGAGAGATGCTCAATGTCTGTTTTATTGGCTACTTGAGCCGCTACCTCATCCTTTATCGAAAACACCTTCTTAATGAATTCAAGTGATTTTCTAGAGCCTATCTGACCATTGAAATAAAGGCCTACATAAGCCTCCTCATCACTTGAAGCAAATACTTTTTCCTTCTGACTAACACCAAAGATCCCGTCTCCATTGATAGCATAGGAGAAGTTCCAGAAAATCTTTGATGAGTACTGCTCAAACATTGATTTATAAGCTAAGGAATTGCTCTTTAGCATTACCACGTATTTGAATTTCAGCTCACGTATAAGCTTTATGCAATCCGCTGTGGCAAAGCCTCTATCTACAATAACGCCTTCAATCTCCATATTAGATGAAGCAAGAAGCTTAGCTATCTCCTCAAAGGCTTTTGAATCAACCTTACTGCCGTTGTTTAAAATGTAGGTAATAGGTCTGCCATCCTTGGCGCTTACAGCCCACATATAGCTGTAAATCTTTACGGCATTATGTGATTTAGAGTTTCCATGCTCTGCAAGCTTACTGCCTTGTACCGTACAATCGTTATTAGATCCATCAATGCATAGCCATACCTTGTTATGGCCCACAGAGGCGCAATGATTGAGCCAAGCTAAGCGGAAATGATGATTTAAATCTTTATCAAGCTCATGTTTAAAAAAGTCTGTATAGGTGTTCTTAGCTGGCTTTTTATCCGAGAATAACAATTGAACTTTAGCAAAGTCTGTGATGAGGTAGCTGGAGTTTAAATGCTCATGGGTATTGAACATCGCATAGTCAAGAATACGATTGGTTTTGAAGATCCCAAAGGAATCTTGCATAACCTTATAGAGTCCGTTTTTATACGCAGAGCCCAGAAACAAACAATACAAGCCAATACTAATCTCTGACGGTTTTAAATATTTCTTTCCATAGTATTTCTCCCATAAAAAGGGGTACAGCATTTTAAAGTTAAGATTAGGGTGCATCTTGCCGGGGAGATCTCGTATGGTTTGCCCAATACATGTTTGTTCCCTTTTTCCGCCACCAAGATTTTTAACAACGATCACACGTCTATTCTTACAAGAAATAGCAAAATCAGGGATGTCTATTGGGTCGAGTTCATCAAAGATATTACCCATAAATATTGCCTATAAAATCTGTTTGCATTGTTAACAGA
>CAVJLP010000168.1:0-2342 GCA_963650525.1 Firmicutes bacterium CAG:534 | reverse complement strand
GATCAAAAGTCGGTTAAATCTGCGTGCATGTACCGACGATGTCATGATTGCCTATCGGTTAGTGTCAACAAAGTTGCAACAAATTTAGTAAAAAATTAGCGTCCAGAGCCCATCCCTAAATCTCGCCTTGTTACCTATCTCTAATCACGCTTTATGCAACTTTGCTACCTCGCTTATACTCGTCTTGCTTAACGTTGTTGGCAATCTGTTTACGCTTTACAGCAAAGCTCATCAAACCAACCTTCTCCGGTAGCTTGTAGCCGTAGAACTTGATCACGCGTCCGATCCTCTTTTGCTCCTCAGCAATGATGCGATTGCGGTTCTGCAGGATCTCCTGAGCTCTGCCTTCGTGACAGTCATTAGGTGTGACAAAGCAAATGCCACTGTGCAGGTGCGTACCGTTGTACCAGTCATAAAACTTGTCTACCCATTCCTGCGCCTGCTTCTTTGATTCAAAGCTCTTCGGTATCGGCATGCTGTGGGAATGCTTTAACGTTGCAAAGGATGATTCCATAGCAGCATTATCATTGCTATGCAGAGGACGACTGTAGGAGCTAGTAATACCAAGCGCTGTGACCTTTGCCAGCATGTTCTTTCCTTTCATCGGTGCTCCGTTATCAGAGTGCAACACCAGCTTATCAAGGATGGTGATATCGTCATTTGGATCACCTGTGATATGACCTTTAATTGCTATTCCTTCGCGCTTTAGCCCGTGCTCAAGGAATGTTGCAGCAATTTGATCGCTCTGAGATTCATGTACCTCATAACAAATCATCTTGCGGCTGTATAGATCCATCATTGCATACAGGTAGAAGTACTCTCCCTCGATATCCTTATACAGGTACGTAATATCCCACACATAGACCTGATTAGGACCGGTAGCAATCAGGCGCTTGCTGTTGAAGTTATGCCTGCCACCACGGCCACTGGTGCGGGCTGGATTGATTAAATCAGCCTTGCGCATCAATCGGTAAACACGGCTTCGTGATCCTAAATACCAGCCGATGCTTTTCCCTGTAGCATCTTTTTGATCAAGGCAGGTAGCTATCAGCTCATCAACGTTGAGATCAGGATGCAGGTTAATGTACTGCAAGGCTTTCTGATCCATCTCCTCGGTGTAAATCACGTTATGGGGATGATTAGCCCCCTTGCGTCTGTCGACACTATTAACCTTCCAGCGGTAGAAGGTGGCACGGTCAATACCGCATAGAGACGTAAGCCAATCAATGCTTAAAGTCACCATTGGCTGCCTTACAGTTAATCCATCCTTAGCAAGCTCTGGCGCTACCGAAAATGGTGTCGCAGAATGCTGAATAATGAGACTGACAATCTTGCGTTTCTCTTCGGCGGGAGTCAGCGCCCCTGGTTTTAGTTGGTGTCGTCCGCGAAGAGTTTCTGAAAATTTCGCATCGTGATCACCTTTGCCGCATAAGTAGCCAAAGCCTTATCTTTGCGTGTGATCTCCTGATCCTTAGCAACATTATCCTTCAAAGCCTGATCTAGCTGAGCCTTCGTATCCTTGATGTCAGCTTTAAGCTGTTTGGCATCTCTTTCATTGAGGAAATTACTGCTTAAGAACGAGGATAGCTCCTGCTTCCAGTTCTCAATATCAGAAGCGTACAGTCCTTTGTTGCGACAATAGGCGCCAAAGTCCTCATCACTGAGCTTTGAGACCTCAAGGATGATCTTAAACTTCTCAGACATGGGTAAGGTATTAGCCTGCGTGCCATATACGCCTTGAGCCTCGTTCTGAGATAAGCCCAGCTCAGTAGCAATCTCATCAAGGTAAAGGTCGCGCCAGTTGTAAAACGAGGATTTACTGACGTTTGGAGCGTTGTCGCGTAAAAAGCTAACTATGCTTATAAAAGTGCCATCTTTCTGGGCTAAAGCATACTTTTTAACGAGTCCAGTCTTGAACTCAAGGGTGTAATTACTGTGTGTCATGGAGTTAACCTCAAACATTGTTAAAAAACGCTAACAGCTTGCCTTGAAAGATCTGATGTTAACCGGCCCTTCCCTGTTGGAAAACCAAGAAAAACTCTACGAGTTTTTGCCTGGTTTTCCAACAGACCAAGGGATGCCGAGAAAAACTCAAGCATCCTGGAGGATGCATGAGTTTTTGCCCGGCATCCCCTGGTTAATAGTAAGAGTATAAATAAAAGGGCTTAAAAATTAAAAATCAGAGCTGTGACTCATCAAATCGAGCCTATCCAGCAAGCCTAGCGAAGAGTCTAAAAAAGTGTCTCTAGACTAATTTTTAAATGTTGCAGGAATTATGACACCTAAGGGTGTTAAGCTATTCGGTAAGAGACCTTCTATAGCTATTCTAGATGACTTAATTA
>CAVJLP010000167.1:0-2353 GCA_963650525.1 Firmicutes bacterium CAG:534 | reverse complement strand
TTGCTATCACCTTCAAGCTGTTTTAAGTTCTTAGAGGATTTTAAGAGATCACTTACAACCGGGGTATGCGCTGATACCATCTCAAGAAGCTGTGTGAGCTTGTCTTTGGACTCAGCTGGCATTTTGCCCATTTCCTGCAGTCCCTTAATTAGATCATATTGGCTTTTAGTAAAGCTATATACCTGCGCGATACCGTTTTTAGGATAGGTGATAAAACATGTTGGTAGTGGTTGCTTGTCATCTATCAGCGCTCTTACATTAGTTGATGCGGTATAGGCATTGTTGCGATGCTCAATAGATAACTCAATGGTACCCTTTTGAATATCAATAGGCTCTAGAGTTTGTGCATCAAAGACTCTGTCACAGCCTATTAATTCTTTGGCTACTTTTGGTCCTTGGAGCAGGCATTTGTTGTAATAGTAGCCATGCTGGATACATTTTGAGACTGCAATATCAACAGCATTCATGCAGGCAACTTTATTTTCCTCTAAATTCTTAAGGGAAACGGCCTTGCCAGCAGTCCAGGTAACACCACCATTTTTACTGTGCTGTAGCTTTACAGTAACCTCAACAGGATTTGAACGAATTACCGATTCAAAGGTATTGTTCATCTTTTTGGGCTTGTTTACATCTTTGGCAAAACGTAGGAAATAAGCAAGTCGGTCCAGATCACCTCCGGCAGTGCTACCTTTTTTGGGGGTATTATTTTTCTGATTGATTATTTCCTGATCGATTAACCTATCAAGATCCTTTTCCCACTGCTCTTTGACCTTTTCATAGCTCATCAGCGGTTTCATGCCAAGTATTTGTGCTGCTTGTGCATTGAAAGGACTATTAGGGCTTAGTGTGGCATAATACATTTGGCTGAAAATATTAACGCATTCAGCCTGTTTTGATATGATTGCTTTATAGTCCTTATCAATTAAGGAAGTTTTCTGCCAAAGATGCAACGAGGTCCTAATACATTCAAACTCTAACTTTCTAAAGTCGGTACTATTATCTCCAGCAATTCTGGTAGTGTATAACCACGATACATCCATTTGTTGGGCGTCAAGTCCCTTGGCTAGGCCGCAAAATAGGCTAGCAAAGAAATTGTTGTTGGAGTAGCGGTTACTATCTCTTAAGATTGTATCTATGGTGCGTAGTGTAGTTGGCGATTGTCTGTCATGATAGAGGATCATGCCATAGAGAAAATTCTCATAGCTTCTATCAAAATAACGTCTCAACTTGCCATCAAAGCTAAAGCTTTTTAGCAAAGTTAAGCCTTTGCGCATGAACTTTACTGCATCTGCATATTTCTGATTTTGATATGTGATGACAGCCTGCAGGATAAATGATTCAACAGTTTGGGTATCTGTTGGCATTTGCTTTAGGCAATCCTCAGGATGGCCTGAGTTTAGAAATTTCTGAAATACAGTCCAAGCATAGAAACGATTATATATCTCAGGTTCTTTTTGCTTTAGCGGTTCTAGGGTATCAAGTGCATTTGTGGTAAATGGTTCAGCATAAGGTCGATCAGTATAATGGCAAAAATAAAGCATTAAAACCTTTAGGAAATTATGCGGTGCATTGGCAAAGAACTCTTTTTTGTCTCCTGCAAGCAAAGCGTTAGCAAAGTAATAACCGTAATAATTGAGAGTGTCAAAATAAGCATTTATGTCTGAGCTTAATCCAGTTTTTTTCTCTGAATATTTTCCATTGGAAACCAGTACTTTTAGCAAATGGTCAAGATAAGGTAAGTAAAAGATCTGTCTACCGTGGTTGAAATGATAATAATCGTATTGATATATATCCACTAGTTTGTAAGTATAGACATCATCAACACTCATATGATCGGTGATTGCAATAAATCCCTTGTACATAATTGAACAGTACTTAGAAGAATATTTACGCGTATTTGCAGAGTTTTTCTCAAAAGAAATTTCAGCAGGTCCATCGAGATATTCAAGCTTAAGTAGGGTGTCATAGCAATTAGAGCTTTCATCTTCTGAAAATTTAAAGTGCTTAAAAAGCTCCACCATGACGCGATAGGTGAGCACGAAATGGCTTGAAATAATGGCAAAGCAAAAATCCTTCCATTTTTGAGGAAAATCGCTAAAGCTAGTGATGGGTTTTGATGAAGTAGCCATGGTTTTATCCTAAAAATTGCTATCCTTATTAAAAAGAGGTGAGGCGTAGGCTCTCCTCTAGGTAAAGTGTAAATTAATGTTTAATGTGGTTCTAATCCTGCGCAAGTTGCAAGAGCTCTAAGATCTCATCACGACCTAAGCGGGCAGACATCTCTGTACCCTCAAGTAAGGCATCGGCAAGTGACTTCTTAGTTGAGTGCAGCTTGATGATTTTATCCTCAACC
>CAVJLP010000166.1:0-2366 GCA_963650525.1 Firmicutes bacterium CAG:534 | reverse complement strand
AATTGGCTCTACGAGCGTAAAGAACACGATTTATCGATAAAACAAATGGTTAGTTAAATCCAGCGCAGAAAAATAATGCTACGTTGTGAGCGTAGCATTGTATTTAGAGAAGGATCAGATTAGTAACCAAACCAATGTGCAGGCTCGGTAATGATCGCTGGGAAGATCAAGCAGGCAATTAAGAAGCAGAACTCAGCAATCAAGAAAGGTCCAATACCTCTTACAACCTGCCCCATCTTAAGCTTACTTACAGAACAACCAATGTAGAGCACGGTACCTACAGGAGGTGTTAACAAGCCTAAGCAGAGGTTAATGATCATAATTACTGCAAAGTAGTAGACATCAATGCCGGCAGCCTCAACTAATGGGAAGAGCACCGGGGTGAAGATCAAGGTAATAGGAGTGATATCCATCACCATACCCAAGGCTAGTAACAGGACATTTAGCACTAACAGCAACAAGATCTTATGCTCAACCAAGCCAGACATGAGCTCGACTAACTGAGCAGGCACATCGGCCATAGTGATGATCCAACCAACAGCTGATGCACCACCTACGATGAACATCACTACCGCAGTACTCTTCATGGCGTCATAGCAAAGACGAGGGATCTTAGAGAGCTTTAGCTGGCGGTTAATTAAGGTTGCAACTAAGAAAGCATATACGCAGGCAACTGCACCACCTTCAGTTGGAGTGAAAACGCCCATACGAATACCAACGATAATGATAATTGGCAATAGGATCGCAGGGATAGCTCTAATGGTAATAGGAAGCACATCTTTAAAAGGCACGCGGGTAACATCGGTAATGCCGTCCTTACGAACCATGATGAACCAGGCAACCATGATGGAGCAACCTAAGAGAATGCCAGGAATAATACCCATGACGAACAGTCTGCCAATAGATAAGCCTGCAGTTACACCTAGGATAATCATTGGCAATGAAGGCGGAATGATAGGTGCAGTTAAAGCTGATGAACAGACTAGACCGGTAGCACGACCTTTATCGTATCCAGATGCAACCATCATAGGAATTAGCATACCGCCTAGAGCCGATACGTCAGCAATGGCAACACCAGAGAGGCCAGCAAAGAGCATGCAAGCTAAAATAGTTACATAGCCCAAACCGCCACGGAAACGGCCCACAATTGCCTGAGCAAAGTCAATTAGCTGTCTTGAAATACCACCGTGCTTCATGATCTCACCTGCTAAGATGAAGAAAGGCACAGTAATTAAGATGTAGTTATCAGTACCGCCAACTATCTGAAATGATAATTGATACGGCATATCGCCCATATCTAAGAACCATAATAAGGTTAGACAGCAGATAAATAGGACGATCGCAATAGGGATACCAGTAAATAGTAAGGCAAACAAGGAGCCTAGAAAGATAAACAATTCCATGACTATTACTCCTCTTCCTTAGGATTTAACATAGCTTCTTCCTGCTCTTTGGCCATTCTTTCCAAAGTGGCATCATCAAGCTTTAGCATTTCTAAATCTTGCTTGATATGTCCTACTGAAATTACAGCACAGGATAGAGTTCCTACTAAAACAGCGAGGATCATGACGCTATATGGAATATTGGTTACCTGACCTACAGTGGTGGTATCCATAAAATAGAGATAAGAGCCGTAAGCTAAGGTAAGTAACACGATGATGGAGACAATCTCAAAGCAACCAGAGAAGATAATTTTATGACGGGCGCTTAATCTATCAGTAATGGTGGTTACTGCGATATGACCACGGTTATACCATACCGAAATCACACCTAAATAGGTGCCCCACAAAAAGAGGTATCTGACTAATTCTTCAGTAATAATGATGCCTGAAGAAAAGAAATAACGTAGAGCTGTGTTGACGAAAACAAAGCCAACCATGGTCAAAAGGATGACACAACACAGTCCCTGATTAACCTTACTTGCTATTTTTACTAATGAATCCATATCTCAGCCTCTTTATTAAAAAGCCCCCATTGCTGAGGGCCTTTATCACAACTTAAATATAGGCAGTTAATTACTTCTTAGCAGGATCTACGCTAGCGCAGAAGTCACGGATCTCCTTAGAGCCAGGAACTTCCTTGTCAAACCAATCCCATGCAGGTTGTGCTGCCTTAACCATTTGCTCCTTGAACTCAGGAGTAGGAATGGTGATGGTTACACCGTTTTTCTTGAAGAACTCAACAGTATCAGCCTCATCCTTCTCAGAGATATCCCAGTTGTACTTAACAGCATTGGTCATAGCGGTATCAAACCAACCTTTTGCCTGATCATCTAGCTTCTGATACCACTTGTCGTTAACAAGCACAAAGGTAGGTGAGAAGATATGACGGGTCTCGAGGAGGTACTTATTAACCTCATACCAGCC
>CAVJLP010000165.1:0-2433 GCA_963650525.1 Firmicutes bacterium CAG:534 | reverse complement strand
TATCAAAGCTGTATAAATGTTTTGAGCACAATTTAAGCCTTTATCTGCGACTTGAACTATTTTGGTGTTAATTTCATTTCTTCGCTTTAATTCATTTATGACTTCTCTTATTTGTGGTTTCTCTGATTGATTTCCAGGAAATAGTTTCATACCTATTGGGATTTGGTTACCGTCCAATAAAAGCCCCATAGAAACTAAAGGTAAAGGTCTATTTTCTTTGCTTGGACCTTTACGTCTCAGTTCATCTTCACGATCTATTTCAAAGTAGAAATTTGTGCAGTCGAAGTAAGTATTTTTACTATTTAAACCGACAGTGATCAGTATTTTTTCAGGATATACTCCCCCTAATTGAAAGATGGCAATTTTTTAAAAATCTTCCTCTAACATACAACTATAAGTTGTCGAGAGGAAGTACGTCGCCCAGTCCTTACCTAGGGCATTTAGGATCTGCTTGAGATCTTGCGTAAGGCCTGAGATTGTAATTGAACCAATCTTCCGTATTATGGTCAGGTGGATGCCGCTGTTGGCTATATATTGGAATAGCCTCATAAGGGTTGGGCGGCCTTCCCTGTGCCTCTGATCTACTGTTGGAATGGTAAGCTGCTTCTGCTCCATTACCTGGCGTATCTCGTACTCTGTGGCAGCAAAAATTAGCAGAGCTAGAGTCATCAGCCACATAAGCGCACTGATGCGTGATGGAAGTTGTAAATACAGGGCATCAACCATGATTTTCTTCGATTTCATCATACGCCAGCCCGACTCTACAGTGCTTTGCTTACGGTATATACGCAGTAATTCAGCCTTGGTCCATTCCCTTTTAAGATCAGTTGTGGCAATGACAAACATCAGTGATTTCTCAAGTGCCTGAGTTACGCGCTCATTGTCAATGCTGACATTAGCCGTAACCTTAACACCTACGACAACCTTGGTCTCACCTTCTTTCATGCGACCACGGTGAGGTGCCTTTTCTACATTGGTGTAGGTAATGTCGGATAGGATACAGTACTTAAGCTTCTTCTCAAGCTCAGCAATTGCTTTCTTGGCATCAGGCTCGCACTTACAAGGCTTGGAGGACAGCTTCTTAAGGGTTGCCTCAGTAGTTGCCAATTCTTTCTCTGCCTTCTTCTTAATGGTTTGCATTTTCTGGGAGCGCATTGCTTGGTTGTTGATGAGCAGGAGCTTTACGGTATTGCCTTCTATCTGCTGAGTTCCACACCATTTACCAAGAGTACGGCATTCAGGATCATTAGGATCAATACTTTCCATCTCTGATAGCTTGGTGTTCTCATAGATCTCTTTGACAAAGGCAAGCTTATCAGGGACTCGAGTCACGATATAGATATTCTGCATACCGGCATCGCTTAAGATCTTGCCTGTACACAGAGCGCTATCACCAGTGAGATAGCGCAGATCTTTAAACTGCTCTCGTACCAAGGGCAGGTTATCCCTTACCACATCATAGAACGACTTATTATCATTGACGTTGCCGCTGACGGTCTTCTGATATAAAGGGATCTTTGTCAGCTCATCGCAAAGCATCACGGTAATGATCTGGTTGAGATCAGGACGATGATCTCTGCTGTATCCGAGCAATAAACGGATGACGCTCTTTTCTTCTTCATGAGTCATGCCATCATAGTGGAAGCTGGTACTGTCGATATGGGCAGAGGTAACATTGATCTTCATCTTGGCCGCTACCTTTGCTGAACACTGCAGGAACAGGCGCTCGCAGCCATAATCATAGATGGTATCTAAGGTTCTGGCGATGGTGGCTCGATTTAATGTTTCATGAGTGATCCCCTTGTTCCCAAGGAGAACATCAGTAGGCTTGTTCTGGAAGTACTCAGAGGTGCCATTGAGGGACTGATAGGGAACGTTGAGAATTTGGCACACCATTGCCTTCACAATAGCACCACAGTTGACCTTAACGTGAGAGCCTATCTTGCCAATATGGAGGTCAATCAAATCCTCAAGACCGAAGTGGTCAAAGGCACCGGCTATCAGTGCGAGGTTACCGACATCCTTGACCTCTACATCATAGTTATCTTGCTCGTTTGCAAAGAAGTTTTCTTCGGCCATGTTGCGCTCCTATCCACTCTCTATTACATAGTTAGGGTATAGGTGCAACTTGTATAGATAAAGTAAAAAAATTCCTATCCAGATCCTTAGATCACACTTTTGAAATAATTTTATACCACCATGATCCTATGATCACAAAAAAACGGAATTAACTACTTGTTATACAAAGAAAAATAGGTATACATTTGTTTTTGAAAAAAGTGATCGTAAATCAATGACTTAGCATAAACTCATTTTTTACTGATCACTGTCGGTTATATTTATCATCAAAAATATGAGTACATTCACTTAATTGACAGCATCACTTATATAGAATAAACGTGATCATATAATTATATAGATGTTGTATAGGAG
>CAVJLP010000164.1:0-2471 GCA_963650525.1 Firmicutes bacterium CAG:534 | reverse complement strand
TATCGATGTAAAAAAGAGTAACGGCAGTTGCGGCACCTAAGGCTAGGGCAATAGGTACACCAATGATTAGCAACAGTGCAAAGCCACCAAATAAAATTAAGCCTGTCATGCTTGGTTCTCCTTTTTATCTTCATTCTTTTCATCAAGTGGTGCCTTGAGTATGGCTACAAAGGCCAGAGCCTGTACGATGGTGATGGCAAGAAAGCTTACCGGCAAAATAAAGTAAGGTACCCACATAGGCAAAGAGAGGCCTGCTGATACCTGACCTGTTGCCAGCTGCTTCATTACTAACTGATAGGAGGTAATGACAATCATGATGGAGAAGGCTACGATCACTGCCTTTACGATAAGTCTTAAGGCCTTCTTGATACCTGCTGGGCATTTATCGGTAAAGCCGGTGACAGCAATTTGGGAGCCATCACGCAGACCGGCTTCGGTTGCAAGTAGCGTCATATAGACCATGCAGTAGCGGGCAAGCTCATCAAACCAAGATATGCCTGCATGGAACAAGTTACGGTTAGCAACCTGGCCAAACTCTGCAAGGCACATTACGATAAAGCACACTGCAATGACGATATTTTCAATGCGCTCTAAATTGCGACCTAATGTAAGCATGTAATTTCCTGTTATTTAACAAAAAAGACACGGAGCTAATTTTTAAATAAGGAGCGTTTAGCATTAACTCCGTGCAAGTTTGACATTTGATAACTAGCTTTAAAAAATTTATTTGTTCTGAGCGATTGCCTCGTTGCAGGCATCAAGCCATTGTTGTGGTACGTGGCTGAGCATCTGCTGCTGTGCAGGTTTGGCCTTGGCCTTTAACGCCTCGCGGTCTATATCAAAGAAGCTAACACCTTTTTGCAACAACTCTTTTTTAGCATTTTCGTTGACTTCTTTTAGGTTATTGCGTTGCCAGGCAACCGCTGTCTTCATAGCCTCATAAACCTTGGGCTTTAACTCGTCAGGGATCTTCTTCCAGGTTCTATCAGAGATACCTACGAAGATATAGGTGAATTGATGGTGAGTATTGGTAACATTCTTAATAACCTCGTAGTAGCGGTTGATGAGCATGTTGCCTACAGCATTTTCACAGCCATCGATGGTACCTTGTTGCAAGGCAGTGTATTGCTCGGTTGCAGGCATTGGTGTGGCAATGGCACCTAAGGCGTTAAAGGTGGTGATCTGCAACTTGTTTTCCATGGTACGGATCTTCATACCATTGAAGTCTTCAGGAGTCTTAATAGGATTTTTGGAGAAGGTATCACGAAAGCCTGATTCTAAGGCACCGATGATGTGTACGCCTTGCTCTTCTGCCTTTTTGGCAATTAGTTCGCCTAATTTGCCATCAACTGCAGCGTGTGCCTGAGCTTCATTATCAAATAAGAAGAGCTGATCTAAAACAGTAAGCTCGGGGATGAATTGTGAAAGTACGGTATTGACGATGGTAATGACATCCATAGTGCCCATCTGTGCACCTTCGTACATCTCACGCTCGCCACCTAAGGTACCGCCTGCAAGTACCTGTACCTTGATTTTTCCGTCGGTGAGCTTATCTAGCTCTTCTGCAAATTTCTTACCGCCCATGGCATAGCTTGATGAAGCCGGATCGACAAAGCCCATTTTTAAGGTAAGTTTATCGGCGGCATTGGCCATAGCAGAAATAGAAAGTGCGGCGCTAACTGCGGCTGCAATTAGATAGTGTTTAAGCTTCATAGTGCTCTCCTACATGTCGTTTAAGTATGAAAGTAAAAGCAATCAAGAGTGCAAAAGCATTGACTGCTTTCTGACTTAACATTGCTCTATTTTGGGCATATAGGTTGATTAATCCTATCATCTGCTAAGTTTTTGCAGGTGGAAATTAGCATTTAAAAAAGCTGATTTTATGTATGCTTTATCGTGGCACTACATTATCTTTAAAAACTTTATAAAAATATTCTGTATAACAATAAGTTAACTAGTTTGAAATAAAAATTATGCTATGTGGTAGAAAAATAGTAGAAGATAAAATTTTGCAGTAAGTAGTTAAAGATGAAAATCTTTCTTATTTTGGAGAAAACTACAAAAATCTTTCTTTGTATAACAAATAGATAAGGTAATTTTTATCTTGATATAGAATGCATGCTTAAAGCATATGCTAAAACTTTACTAAAACAAAGGTTTGCTTACAAAGAAAATGCGATATAAAAGGCAATTTAAAAAATATTTTTGAAAGAAAAAAAGAATGGGGACTTTTTTGGTGATAAAAACGGCTCCTTTTGGAGCCGTTTTATTAGGTAGTTCTATGCCTTATTAGATAAGGCAGGTTGAGAACCAAGGGAAGAGTACGATGGCAAAGAATACTGCAACGTAACCTATGAAATATGGAATTTCACCCTTGGCGATCTGTCCCATAGATAGCTTGGTAACAGACGATGCTGCAAAGAGGTTAACGGCAACAGGAGGTGTCATGGTACCAATTACGTTTGAAATGG
>CAVJLP010000163.1:0-2522 GCA_963650525.1 Firmicutes bacterium CAG:534 | reverse complement strand
CTGTGCATCTATCGTGAGCTTACTGGAAAAGAGTACTGGAAGATCCTCTGTGACTCCTCTGTAACTACCGCTAACATCATGTTCTTGGTGGTAACTGCTCAGATCTTTGGTTATCTTTTGACCTATTACCGCGTACCGGTATATGTAACCGAGGCCTTCATGGCAGTGGCATCCTCACCTGAGGTATTCATGCTGCTCATCGTAGTATTACTCTTAATCTGCGGTATGTTCCTAGAGGTTGGTGCTACTAACTTGATCTTAGGCCCGATCTTAGCTCCTATTGCCTTAAAGTTTGGTATCGACCCAGTCCACTTCGGTCTCGTGTTCGTATTCCTGCTTGCATTAGGTCAGGCAACTCCTCCTTTTGGTACCACTTTGTTCGTATCCTGTGGTATTTCAAATCAGCCAGTTGCTGCAGTTTCTCGTCAGGTATTGCCCTTCGTGGTAGTTGAGATCATCTGCGCATTGCTCTTTGCATTCGTACCGTCTCTGTCTACTGCCTTAGGCAATCTGATGTAGGTAGAATTTAAAATTTAAGCAAAAGCCTCCTTCTTTATGCCAGGAGGCTTTGAAAAAGACTAATATTCTCGTTTTAAAAAGTAATTAAGAGGTTATCAAATGCAAAACTCTTTATTTAACCTAAACGGTAAGCAGGTTAATTTATTTGACATTGAAGGTAAGAAGGCCATCGTTACCGGTGGTACCCGCGGTCTTGGCTATGGTATGGCTGAGGGCTTGATGGAGGCTGGCTGTGAGGTTGCTATTGTCGGTACCTCTGATAAGGTCTTTGAGGTTGCCAAGGAATTTGCAACTCGCGGCTTTAAGTGCCACGGTATTAAGGCTGATCTATCAAAGCGTGAAGAAGTCTTTAAGTGCTTTGATGACTGCATGGCTGCCCTAGGTGATCTTGATATTCTGGTAACCGCTCACGGCATTCAGCGCCGTCACAGCGCTGAGGTTTTCCCTGAGAATGAATGGGATGAGGTTATCAATGTTAATTTGCACTCAGTCTTCTTCCTCTGCCAGAAAGCTGCTAACGTAATGTTAAAGAAGGGCTATGGCAAGATCATTACCATTGCCTCCATGGTGTCATGGTTTGGTGGTCAGACTGTTCCTGCATACACTGCAGCTAAGGGCGGTGTCACTCAGCTTACCAAAGAACTATCAAATGACTGGATCGCACGTGGCATCAATGTTAACTCCATCGCTCCAGGCTACATGGCAACTAAGATGAATGAAGCCTTGCTTGATAAGGCAAATCCTCGTTATCAGCAGATCACCGATCGTATTCCTGCTCACCGTTGGGGTACCGGTGATGACATGAAGGGCACCGTGATCTTCTTAGCCTCTCATGCATCTGATTACTTAGGTGGCGCTATCATCCCTGTTGATGGTGGTTACCTCGTTAAGTAATTAAGACTAGGGTTGAATGATAAAGTCTATAAATTTTCCAAAACGCTCTATGTCCTTTTAATTTTGATCGGTCACTTAGGTGGCCGATTTTTTTAGGTGAATAGGGCTTGAATGTTTCTTTTATAGCCTTTGATTGTTAGAATTACGTGAACGTTGCGTAAAGATTGCGTAGTTTCTAAAACCCACACAGGCAACAAATTGATTTTTGGAAGGAGCGATATCAACATGGTCCATATTCGTCCTGCAACTGTAGCCGATGCCCCCGCATTGCTTGAGATTTTAAAGCAGTACATCGAAACCCCCATTACCTTAGAGCATAAGCTTCCTACATTAGATGAAATGGCAGAAAAGATTGCCGTCAGATCTAAGAATTTCCCCACTATCGTGATTGAGACTGAGGATGGCATTGTAGGTTACGCTTTTGCCAATCGTAATGCAGTTAAGTCAGGTCTATCATGGAATGCTGAATTACGAGCCTTTGTCCGTATGAACCAGCGTGGTCATCATTACGGCACTAAGCTCATGACCGTTTTGATCGAACTCTTAAAACTTCAGAACGTATTTAACGTCTATTCAAACGTTACCGAGGGTAATCCTCGTTCTGACTCTCTGCACAAGAAGCTTGGCTTTACCATTTGCGGCGTGTTGCACAAGAGCGGCTTTAAAAATGGTCGTTGGCTTGATGTTGAAGTATTTGAAAAGCGTATTTGTGATGAAGATTTCACCCAAGAGCCAGCAAGATTTATCCCTGCATCAGAGGTAGATCCTGCTGCTATGGAGGAGATCTTCAAGGCTTATGAGGCTGATGAGGATTAAGTCTAAGCTTTAGGCTTAAATTTACGCATAAGAGGGGGAAAATCTTTCCTCCTTTTTTATGTGTCGGTGTTGCGCCAAGCGCTCGCTTTGCATAAAATTTGCATTTGTTCGCGTAAGGGGATCAGCCTCTTATCCACAGGATTTTATTTACTTTAGGAGTTTTGCCATGTTCAATATGGGCAATATGATGAAGCAGGCTCAGATGATGCAGGAGCGCTTGCAGAAGGTTCATGAAGAAATTGCATCCATGGAGATCACTGGTGAATCAGGGGCTGGCATGGTGAAGGTTACCA
>CAVJLP010000162.1:0-2560 GCA_963650525.1 Firmicutes bacterium CAG:534 | reverse complement strand
AGAACAAAACCAAAGAAAAATAATGGAAGAACAGCAAGAGCAGTTGTCATTAGCTCTTGCTGCAGCTGAGCAGTCAAGCCGTGCTAAAACCACCTTCTTAAATAGCATGTCCCATGATATTAGAACTCCCATGAATGCTATCATCGGCTTTACGGCTCTTGCACAAACGCATCTTGATAACAAGCAGCTAGTTGAGGATTATCTCTCCAAGATAAGCACGTCAAGTACTCATCTGTTAAGTCTCATCAACGATATTCTAGATATGAGCCGTATTGAAAGCCGTTGCGTAAAGCTTGATGAGAAGCCTGTGCACATGCCCGATCTGCTGCATGATTTAAGATCAATGATCCAGGGGCTCATAATTGCCAAGCAGCAGAATCTTTATATTGATACTCAGGATGTGCAGCACGAGGACATCTTCGTTGATAAGCTACGTTTAAACCAGATCCTGATAAATATCATCAGCAATGCAATAAAGTACACGCATGTTGGCGGTGATATCATCGTACGCCTTATCGAAAAGCCCTGCTCAATAAAAGACTTTACTACCTATGAGTTCACCATCAAGGATAACGGCATAGGTATGTCAGAGGAATTCTTAGAGCATGTCTTTGACACCTTTACCCGCGAGCGCACATCAACCATCAACGGTATTCAAGGTACAGGTCTTGGCATGGCCATTACCAAGGGTATTGTTGACATCATGGGAGGCACCATCAGCGTTAAAAGTCAGGAGGGTAAGGGCTCTGAATTTACAGTCACGCTAAATGTTAAGGTGGTAAACCATCCGGTTGAATTTACCCTCATACCTGAGCTTAAGGGGGCTAGAGCTTTAGTTGTAGACGATGATATCAATACCTGCCGCAGTGTCTGCAAGCTACTTCGCAACATCGATATGCGCCCTGACTGGACGGCATCTGGCAGAGAGGCTATCTTGCGTGTACAGGATGCCACCGAGCTTCAGGATGAATACAAGGTGTACATCGTTGACTATCTCATGCCTGATATGAACGGCATCGAGACCGTACGTAGAATAAGACGCATAATAAGCGAAGATATTCCCATCATCGTACTAACCGCGTACGACTGGGCTGATTTTGAACAGGAGGCAAGAGATGCCGGCGTTACGGCCTTCATCTCCAAGCCCATATTTATGTCAGAGCTGCGCATGATCTTGGCACAGCCTACATCAGGAGCCACTGATGAGCAAAAACAAGCAGAGAAGTTCCACGTCGATTACACCGGCAAGCATGTGCTCTTAGTTGAGGATAATGAGTTAAATCGAGAGATTGCCACGGCTATTCTTGAGGAGACGGGCATGAGTGTTGACTGTGCAGAGGATGGAATTGAGGCTGTAAACATTATCAATCAGGCACCTGAGGAGCAATACGATCTTATCTTTATGGATATTCAGATGCCAAAGATGGATGGCTATACAGCCACGCGTGAGATCCGTACCTTAAAAAACAACCGCAGGGCGAATATTCCGATTGTGGCAATGACTGCTAATGCTTTTGAGGAGGATAAGATAAAATCCTTTGAAGCTGGTATGAATGCTCATATCGCTAAGCCTATTACCATAGAGATGATCGCCAAGACACTCAACGATATTTTCAAGCAGTGATATCTTTTGATAAATTGAACAACTCAATCTTCAACGTTTAACGTCTAACTAGTAATTGAGCAATCTCATCACAGGAGGATTACGATGAATTTTTTGGAACTTTGTAAGAAGCGCTATACCGTAAGAAAATTTTCAAGCAGAAGGGTAGAACAGGAAAAGCTTGATCTCATGCTTGAGGCGGGAAATACTGCTCCGACTGCCAAAAATCAGCAACCTCACAAGATCTATGTGCTTCAAAGTGAGCAAGCACTTGCTAAGATCGATGAACTAACCGCCTGCAGATATGGGGCACCGATCGTTTTGCTATTTACCTATGATGAGACCAAGGAATGGAAGAATCCCTTTGAGCCTGCTATTCACTCAGGTGTTGAGGATGTCAGCATTGTTGCAACGCACATAATGCTTCAAGCAACAGAGCTTGAGGTAGGAACTGCGTGGATCAATCTCTTTGCAAATTCCAAGATTGAAAAAGCTTTTGATCTTCCTACAAATGAGCATGCAGTACTGTTAATGTGTGTAGGGTACAAGGCAAAGGATGCAGAGCCTTTTCCTAATCACACTAATAAAAAGTCATTAGATGAGATTGTGAAGTACATATAAGTAGCATCATATTTTTGTATGCTGCAGAAAATGAATACCTCCAAAAATTTGGATAGGGGGTAATACTGTCCCACGATGTAGGAAAAAATGATGCTGATAGGGCATTAGGCAAAAGATAGTATGCATCACTTCAATAATGAAGCAGTATGCATATTATAAAGTGCTTTATGCAGCATTTTGCCAAATTTGTTTGCTGATGGGTATAACAGTTAATTGTTCACAGTTTCTTGCAGATCACGTATAAAAACACCTACAGGAGTATGCAAATGAAAGCACAAAAAATTGATTATGCATCCTTAAAAGGACTTCCTGTAAGCAAATCTTATTTTGATGAAA
>CAVJLP010000161.1:0-2570 GCA_963650525.1 Firmicutes bacterium CAG:534 | reverse complement strand
GCAATTACATCTTTTTTTACATCAATGGCACGATATTGATCCTTATCCTTCTTATTCTTGGCAGCTTCCTTTTCTGTTTGAATAAGTCCGCGCCAGCCAGTACCAAAGGCATTACCCATGAGCTTTCTTTCATCAACGGCTTTCTTGGCCTTGGCAATTTGCTCATCCAAGTCAGCTAAATCACGTTTTCTGCGTTCAGGACTGAAGGTGTAGATAATTTTGCACTCAAGCTCAACCTTCTTATATTTCGTCTTGGCGTCTTTGTCAGTATTGAGCTCACGAGAGCTTTTCTTGTGAGTACATACCTTGTAGCGGAAGGCATTGGCATCTAATTCTGATTTGGTGTCATCGTTGATGATGTCACCTAAATCATTGAAGGTACAGTTACGATAGCCGTCTAGGCTCAGCATTTCCTCACGTTGTGCCTTCTGCTGATGGGATACCTTCTGTGCAACTACAAAGCCAAGCTTGGACTTTTGTAATTCATTCAAGGTATCAAAGGAATTAAGTCCGCGGTCGGCAACGAAATACACATCCTTCACGTCATACTTTTTCTTGAGGGAGGAGAGCATGGGATTGATGGTTTTAAGCTCAGAGGTATTACCGGCAAACACCTCACAATCGATAGGAAAGCCGTTTTGATCAATTGCCAGAGCTACAGTTACAATAGGTAAGGAGAAGCGTCCCTCTTTTGAAGGACCGCGCATTCTCAATACATCGCCTTTGCGTAATTCAAGCTCTTCTGCAAGCTCTCCGGCAAATTCATCTGACTTGAAATATTCCTCAATCTGCTCAACGGTTAATCCGTCTTCATACTTCTCTTTTCTCTTCTCTCGCACAAATCTTATGGTCTGCCAGGCGACATCATCATAGGGAGTTTCAAAGTAGGTGTTGGTGCAATCAAAGAAGGCAACTTTAATCTCCTGCTTATGTTGTGAATGATGGCTTTTTACCGCATGTTCGATGAGCTCATCACCGTTTAAATACACAAAATCAAGCAAGTGATAGAAGTTGTCTTGAAGTACGTTAACCCAAGGACAGTAAAGATAGTTGGCTTTACTTTCACTAGCGCTTAGATAGGAGGATGGAGCAATGATTTTAAGTGCGCACAGATAGAACAGTAAATCGTTGATGCTCCAGCTTTCAATATCGGTATGGTGCTCCTGCAGGTACTTTAATTTGTAGCGCAGATTTAAATCTCGGTCCCATATTCTTTTCAACGGGAGATGACCATATCCTAAAGCCTGAGCCTTATTAAAATTGCATTCACTGCTGGAGGGTACTACTCCATCATTTAAGATCTTCTCTCTCTCCACGGTGTAATGAGCATTACTGAGCTCAGCCATGCGCATTTCATGTTCAAGCTTGAGCTCTAATTCTTTTTTAGTACGGCTATCTTCAAAAGCCTTGCGAATATCCTCTGGCACATTTTCATAGAGGCCGTAAGCCTTAACGGTACGCTTTTTAGGATTGCGCTGTCCTGCCACATGAATGGATTCTTCTAGGTACAGATATTTCCTTCCACGGTAGGTTCTGGTGGTCATGTACATGGGCGTAACCCTCTGGTTTAAAAAATTGCTCAAAAGTGATTATACCACTTGTAAACAGTGGTTACGCCATTACTTAAAAATATTTTTTGGTACAAAAATATAGCCCAATCCGCAAAGGAATGGGCTTTAGGGACTACGGGTTAGTTCGTTTGGTTACTAAAGACGGGTGCTTTCTAGCACTATTAGCATGTCAATCTTCAATAAAATCAAGCCCGTTTTATACCCGCGTTTAGAAGCCTAATTAAGTGAAAACCGCTTATTCAAGCGGTTTAGCTCAAATTTTAATTTTTTTGTTATGGTGTAGCAGAATTTAGAGGGACATTGAAATCTTCTCCATAAGCTTAAGGTGCTCTTTGGCGATCATAATGTCATTGCTTGCATTCTTAATTCCAAGGCGAATTTTGAGATCTCCTAGGGAGCTGTAGATCTTTAAAGGTTTGAGATCTACAGCCTTGAGAATGTTGTCTAAATCATCAGGTTGTGCAGTACGCTCCTTTTCATACAGCTCCCATAATTTGTTTTCATCAACAGTACTATCAATATTGAATTGTCGGCGGTCGCGTTTTTCCCATTTGTGATCATTGAAGTCCTGATTGAGACCTACATTTAAGAATGTCTGCTCTTCACCTTTCTTTGATGGTACCGGTACTACCAGAGCCTGCTTTAGGGCCTGGCATACACGCTCTGAGGACATGGGAGTTCCCTGTGCATCAAGCTTCATTTGCAATGAACGCAGCATCATAAGTGAGAGTACGCAGAGCTTACAGTGGGCAATGATCCTTTCTTTAAGTCTGAGGTATACCGGACGGATACTGAAGGAGCTCTTCATGACGCGGAAGCAGTCTTCAATGCGTACCAGACGGTGGTAGGTGGACAACACCTCTTCGGTGCTGAATTTCCCATCCTGCATATCTTTAGGATCATCGAAAACAATAGCGGCATAGCCTGCACAGGCGCGTCTGTCTGCAATTACATCTTTTTTTACATCAATGGCACGATATTGATCCTTATCCTTCTTAT
>CAVJLP010000160.1:0-2727 GCA_963650525.1 Firmicutes bacterium CAG:534 | reverse complement strand
TGTGAGCTGTAGCTAAATCCTTCGACATAAAATCTCCATCAACAATAAATTTGATGAAGATATTGTCTAGGATCCGCAGATCGATATCATCTAGGTCTTAGGGTGCTTACTTTGTGATGTCACATTAGCAGGGAATAGATCTTGAAAACCTGCGGTACGATATTGCGAGCAGATGATGATATTTTTGTTGTAATGCTCTTCTGAGATACGTAGCAGGTTTGATAGCTCATCTCCATTAAAAGTGCGATCTGTTCCGAAGTCATCAAGGATCAGCAGCTGAAAGCTTTTAAGCTTATTAAAAGCATTAGTACTTGCGACATATCCCTGCTTATTGCCAAGCCAATCCAACAACACCGAGATCCTGCTGTAGTAAACAGATAGTCCGAGGCTTGCCACTTGGATCCCAATGGCGCAGGCTAATGTTGTCTTGCCTACACCGCAACCTCCTGTAATTGCGATGTTAATGCCACGCTCAATCCATTTGGTCCCTGTTAGCGATCTCAGAACCTCCTTTGACAGCCCCTCACTAGGATCACGAGCAACCTCATCTAAGGTCTTGTTGCTGGGGAGCTTAGCGTTCTTGAGGATGCGCTGGAATTGACGATTTCTGGTGTAGTCTTCTTGAGCGGTAAGGCATTCACTAATGCGATCATCGATGCTAACGCCAGCATAAATTGATGGATTCATGCTCTGCTTTTTATAGCACTCAGCAAAGCCTATAAAACCGTTTTTGCACAGGCGGGAGTAGTTTTCGCTCTGACTCGAGAGCAAAATGCCATTAGAAATATTAGTGGTTGTTGTCATTGTTTTCTTCCTTTGTAGAGGTTGATGATGAGGCAGCATTGGTGTCCGTTGCTGCATTAGAGGACTGGTCAACATGCTTGCTTGCGTTGCTGATTGTGATCTCAGGGTGTAAGCAGACATATTGGTTATTTGGCAAATTCTTAGGCTCAGAATTTGCTGAAAGCACGTTTTCTTGCCCCTTTTGACTTATTTCGCTTTTAATCTCCTTCTTAAAATTGTTGAAACGATAGGAAGTCCATTTATCAACATCCAGCTCCATTAGACGCTTAAGCGCGGCATCATAGAGCTTATGCTCAGCAGTATGCTTTTGATAAGCTCTGATGATGCTTAGAGGGCACTCTACTTGCTCCATGGTATGGGACTTAAAATACAGCTGGACAAACTGATGCAGTGTGTCAGAGAACGTCTTGGACGCATTGATCACTGATGCGGGATCTGGGAAATCCTTCCGCTTAAGAGCAATAGCTTGATGATTTTCTGGCATGTGCTCAAAAAGGATTGTGTACTGCTCATCACCATCACTACGAATGTGCTCTGCAATCAGTCCATTGTAGGAGCTGATATACACTTTGGTAGCAGATAACAAGACATTAACGATTTCATAAGCATAGCGCCAGGGTACTGAGTAATAATGCTTGTTCACATGCACCGTGTAATCACGCGCTACGGTGAAACTGCCTAAATACTCACGGTACTCAGGAATAACTCCGCTAAATTTCAAAGCTGCAGGACGTTCATATTGCTCAAACAGCTCTTGCCTAGGAGATCCTTTGCCATTGTCTCTAAAGCCTGCGGAATTGATTTCTCTATCAACGAGTTCCATCAGCTTGGTATTAGCCTCTAAAAGGTTCATAGGAGTCTCTATGATCCTCATTAAACTAAGGCAACGAGATTGAATTAAATCCACCTCCTTTTCGACGTAATTTTTGCCTGTGGGGCCATAAGGCTTATTGGCGTTAATGGTCATACCTAACGAGTGAACAAACCCCTCAAAGCTCCTATTGAATATAGGCTCACGACCTACAGTATGTTGGATCACCATGCTCTTGGCATTGTCACAGGTAATAACCCTAGCGGTGCACTGCCAACGCTGAATGGCATGAGCTATTACATTGCAGGTATCCTGTGTTGTCTGATGAGGAATTAACTCAGCGTAGGTCATATAGCTTGCAGCCCATGCTAATACGCAAATCGCATACTGCTGTGTTGTGCCATCAGGCATTAACACGGGAAAGGTATCGCCACAGTAGTCAATACCGATTTCATCACCATAGCGATGAGTCTGGTGCATAGAAACATTGGTGGGACCAACCTCTACACTAAGAGCATTGCGTAAGCCATCCAAGAAGGTAGTACGACTTACCGGAATTTCATCAAGCTCATATGTTTCCCTCTTATAAATCGTGAAACACATTTCTCTAGAAATTTTCTTTTCCAAATGCATTTCGACAAAGCGGGCAAAATTTGGACGATTGATCACTCCTGATCCTGCAAGCTTTTGGCGACGGTTTTCTCTAATAACAAGCACATCTCCTTTACAGCAGACAGCGCGACCGGCATCGTAGTAGAGATTAAGGATCTCCTGATCTGTCATTTCCAATAGTTCGGCCGCAGATTTAATATCTTTGGCCTCTATTTTTCTGCGTGCACCGCAGACTATTGACGGCGAGCAATTAACCTGCTCGGCAGCATCCCTGATGGGGATGTGATTGAAGGCAAGCAAAAGCAACAGCCTAAGCTTATCTACAGTAAAGCTTTTACCTTTGGACATAAAAACTCCTTTTAAAGGTAAAGAACACGGGATTGTGTTCAAGTCGATTATGAGGCAGGTAAATACAACTTGACTGTAATGATGATTAATAGGCTCTTAGCTTTGTGATCTACGTTACGAAGTGACTGTGTAATGTTATGAAGAAAGCTTAT
>CAVJLP010000159.1:0-2737 GCA_963650525.1 Firmicutes bacterium CAG:534 | reverse complement strand
TTTGACGCTATTTCGTGACTGCGGTGAATACTCACTGTTAGGCACGATAAAGAACTCGGCAGTACTAGTCTTGCCTGACTCCATATTGGTATAGGAGCAATCAGCTTTAGTCGTTAGGATTTGATCAGACATATGGAAATACTGCAGTACCTGCTTTTTCCAATTCTTACGCGTCTCAGCTTTACATTTATTCTCTGAGCACCAAGAGCAATAGTGCTTATAGAGATTACGTACTGAGCGTTTGGATAACTCATGTCCTGATAAGTTCTTATTCCAAGTAAATAAGAAGAAGTCCTTACTGTTCTCACCTACACCGTTTTCTGCCATGTAGCACTTAATCCACTCATTAGTAAGTGAACTATCAGAATCAAATTCCTTGATAGCGGCATCAAGCTCGGGGCATTTGGTAAAGAAATCAGCAAATCTATCCCCACTGCGACTTTGCATGCGGATGAGTCCCTTAAGCCCTACATAGAAAAGATAATTCCTCCCACTTGAGCTTTGTAAGATGGCATCGAGATCTTTCTTACTTTCATTAGTCTTAAACTGATGTAAAAATGGAATGGGCACAATACGTTTTCTACAGGTAAAGTCTGAGAAGATGGGGAGAGTATTGGCCGCAAAGATTAAGAGTGAGCGTATATGCCCCTGAAATGGCTGCCTACCCTTTATATTTACCTGTACTACACCTTGAGAGGTAAGGTTCTTGATATTAGCTTGATCAAAATCAGGTAAGCTTCCACCTGAGACATCATCACCTATGCATAGAGTCTTACATAATAACGGTGCTAAGAAGAAATCCTTAGAGAGCTCATTTAACTGCTCATGCACTACGTTATCTGAGCCTAGCATATTCTCAATTGCAGTAAGCATCTTAGTCTTACCGCAGTTGCCATCACCAAAGATAATAGCCGCGCCTTTCCATCCTTGGTATGCCGATATGCAAAAGCCAATTAGCTCCTCCAAAACTCGCTGTAGCGCCACACTCTTATTAGCCCAGAGATATAAGATCTCTTTTACCTCCATGTTGATTTGATCATCTGGGTTAAATTCGCAATTTAGGCAGTTGGTTACATAGATATTGCGCGTATAGGGAATGATTTTAAACGCCTCCCCCTCTTTAAAGGGCTTGTTATAGGCCTCCTTATCTAAAACCACGATACCGTTTTTAACCGGGATATAGTGCCAGTCAGCCCTCTTTACTCTGTTTGAGAGTACGCTTAGGCTGTCGATTATTTCCTTTTGGATATAGCTTTCAGATTTTTGGATATGAAAGCTCTTTAAAATCGCCCTTATATTGCGCTTTAGGATGTCATAGTTTTCAGTAAAGCCCCGCGTATTCCAAGAGGCGATGAAGTTTGAATCAGTAAACTGACAAAGTGCTAAGGTATCTGTTAAATAGGAGAAGAGCTTATCCTTATTAGCAGTATCTAAGCGTTGCTCACCATCCTTACCAAAGGGACATCCATCTGAGTAGTCAAAATCACCTCGAGCATTTTTACAAATCACCAAATTCTCAGAGCGCTCAAAAGCAGCACCTTCGCCTATGGTAATTCTAATTGCCGTCCTAATACCTTCTTCACGGATCCCATTTCTTATTTCACATATGGCATCAGCAAAGGCCTTAATAAGCTTGGTACGCTTTTCAAGTTTTTCCTTCTTTTCCTGCTCTTTATCTAAATCTGTATGCTCAAGTAGATTGGCATGCTCATAACTCATCAGCCTATGTAAATTACAGCAGGCATGAAAGATAAATGGGATATAAAAACGACTTCCTGCTAATAAATGCGCCACGTGCACATCATTTAAGATGCGCTCTCGCGCATCTAAATTGGCAGGCATGATTTCTAAAAGAGTCTTGTTAAGACTCTTTACTGCACTAATCATCTCAGCCATGAGCTTCCTCACCATTAATATGTTGCTCTTCCAAAAGATTTAAACCGGCGATGATGTTGCCGATATAAAAGACATCAAGCTTGGGACGGGCCATCATTAAGGTATCCACCACCAATGTTCCAACCAAAGCCTTGCGCTCCTTGTGGGAAAAAGGCTTTTGATATAAGCCACACTGCTGCATAAAATTAACTAAGCTCGTGCCAATAGTGTTTAACATAAACTTAGTGGCGTCATAGTGATTTTCAGTCTTGATAAATTTAAGGTTTGCGTAAATCCTCTTTAAGCATTCCTCGGCCTTAAAGTTCATCAAATGCTCATACTTAGTAGCTTCCTTCTTAAAGCCACTGCACTCAAAATTCTCCCCTACGGACAAGCGATAATGATCAGCTACTACCAAGTTAAGATCATGATAGTTAACATAGTGAACCTTCTTTATAATTCCGCGGAAAAATGCGGTGAGAATAACGGCGTTAAATATTTCCACAGCCCTCTCAATAGTAACTGGCGGAATAGTATTAATGCTTAAGCGCTGCTCGATACACTCGTCAACATTACAGCTCATGATCTCATGCAACTGCTCATCATGTAATGGAGCAAAGATCACACCGGCAATTGTTAACATCTTTTGCTCAGCTGCATCATCAACCTGACACTCACGGCAATACTGCTTGATGAGCTCCTCATAGCAACTACCAAAGGTGGGAATTAAATCCTCAGCAAAAGCGCTCTTAGGAGAGGATATTGCCACAGATTTTTTACCACGGGATTTAATCACGGTAGTCTTTAATGCAGATGCTAGCTGACACCTAGCATCAACCTTAACATCAGCTTTTACTTGGGT
>CAVJLP010000158.1:1851-2767 GCA_963650525.1 Firmicutes bacterium CAG:534 | reverse complement strand
GCTCCTACCGGCAGCTTTATAGATTTTGAAAAGGAATATTTGATGTCATATATAAAATTTAACATAATATAAATTATACGAAGTTTAAAGTATGGGCAAAATATCCATTTTCTAGTCAGAATTTTGTCAGTCATAAGACATAAGAGACTAATATGATAATAGCCAAAGAGTCATTAACAATTATGTCGATGATGTTATTAAGTCTGACTTCATCAAAACTAATAAGCAGTAAGTTTTCTAGGTCTTATTAAAGCTTTCTATAATTTAGGATAGTTGTATTTTTTATAGCTAACTCATATACTGAGTTTGTAACAAAGTTGCTATTGAAAGATCCTCATTAGTCGATCTGAGAAATTAGATGCTCTGAGAGTATGGCGTAATAATTGCTTAGATGCTGATCGCTATTTCCTTTGTTACATCGCGGTTAATATTGTTTACTCGTTGTTAATCAGTTGTTTTCATTGTTATTGGAAATAAGAACATGCCTGATGTTAAAGTCTTAAAAAAAGCGCCTTATGGATTAGCGTCTTTTCCCGTTCTTATTGATAATAACTTTATATACGTAGACAAAACCAAATATATTGAAGAGCTTGAAAATTCGGCCACCCTATACCCTTTTATAGTCAGACCACGTCGCTTCGGAAAGACTCTTTTTACCTCTATTCTCCAACTTTATTACGATAAGGCGTCTTCATTAGATTTTGATAAATATTTTGCTAATACCTATATTGGCAAACATAAAACAGCACTTGCAAATACCTACTATGTTTTACGTTTAGAGTTTTCTGGAATTGATCCCCAGAACTTTTTACAAGGTTTTATAAGAAAGATCAGACAAGGATTAGTTAATTTTCAAAAGCGTTATCCTTTTGATGGCGGCTTAAAGATCCTTTCTGAAAAATTCACAGATCCAAGC
>CAVJLP010000158.1:0-1841 GCA_963650525.1 Firmicutes bacterium CAG:534 | reverse complement strand
ATACCTTGATGCTTTTTCTTTAAATTTTGATGGCAAAATTTATTTGATCATTGATGAATATGATCAGTCTGCAAATTAAGTTCTCTCTGATAACGTAGAAAGTTTTCGTACCTTAACCTCCAAAGGAGGGATCTTAAAAACCTTCTACAGCAATCTAAAAGACAGGACCTTTGATATCATTGAACGCATTTTTATAACTGGAGTTACCTCAATCTCTCTAGATTCAATGACATCAGGATTTTCTATAGCCAGTAACCTAACCACGTCGCCAAAATTTGCAGCACTATTTAGCTTTACGCATGAGGAATTACAGAAAATTATTCCTCAACTCATTGATTTAAATAGTTCTGCTCTTACAAAAGAAAAAATTCTCTGTCAGTTAAAGGAATGGTATAACGGCTACAGATTTAGTCCTAATAGTGATACAACCGTATATAACGCATCCAATTGCATCTATTACCTTTCAACTTTAGCAACAGAAAATAAGATACCAGATATTATGATCGATCCGGCTTTTGCACAGGATCAAATCAAAATACGAAATATCCTCAATCTTGGTGACTCAGACTTTGTCTATGAAATCATAAATAAAGCTCTACGAAATGAGCCTATTTCCTTTGATTGCATAGAACCTCAAATCATCAATTTAAATAAAAATGATAGGCTAGATAATGTTGGCGTTCTATCTGCTATGTATTATCTTGGATTTCTAACCTACGCCAAAGGACAACAAAAAGCGCTAATAATTCCAAACCGTTCTGTCAGGATCCAGTTTTTTGAATACTATGCAAACAGCATTTTGGGTACGAAGGAGTGGAAATACACTCCATTAATTTACCAAACTGCATATAAAGCCTTGGCAAAGGGTGATCCAAAACCATTTTTACAGACTATTTCTGAAAGATTAAGTAAAAAAACAGGCTTGCGCTCTGCGCTGACGTTCAAGGAAAGCAACTTGCAGACATTAATTGCAGGTTCATTTTTTACAGATGCGTTCATTGTTGACCTAGAGTATGAAGTAAGAGGAACAGCAAAAGGTGCAATTGATGTTTTGATCCGCCCTGCTACCAAAGATGCCGGATGTTATTCTTATATACTTGAATTAAAGTATCTGCCTCAAAAAAAAGCTTCAGCTGAAGTCATTAAAAATACACTGCAAAATGCACTACTCCAAGCAAAGCGATATGCCAATGGAGATAACATCAGGAATATACCTAACCTTAAGTGTGTAGCTGCGGTATTTGTTGGACTTGAACTCAAAGGTTACGATATCGTCTAAATGCTAAAACACCCTTAGACTTACAATATACTCAAAAGATCCTCGTCAAAAATGCAGAGGATCTTTTGAATTGAATGACAATATCAAATTCCTAATAGAGGAATAATCATCGGAGCTAGTACCGCAGTTAAAAGACCATTTAAGGTAAGTCCAAGACTGGCGTAAGCGCCGTGTTCCTTACTCTGATCCATAGATGCTGCTGTTCCTAAGGCGTGAGCTGCTGTTCCCATTGAAAGCCCCTGTGCTACTGGATGACGCACCCTAGCAAAACCCATGGTTCTATATCCAAAAATAGCACATAAAAGGCCAACGCACACTACCACAGCAGCAGTTAAAGAAGGAATACCACCTAATGTTTTGGTAACCTCCATGGCAATAGGTGTAGTTACAGATTTTGGAGCAAGGGACAAGATCACCTCACGTGAGGCCCCCATTTCCTTGGCGATATAGACCACAGATACAAGTCCTACCACGCAGCCTACCAATTCAGCAAGCAGAATGGGTACAAGATTTTTCTTAATAGTAGCTAGCTGTAAATAAAGAGGCACACCTAAGGCTACAA
>CAVJLP010000157.1:0-2869 GCA_963650525.1 Firmicutes bacterium CAG:534 | reverse complement strand
CCATAAAGGCAGTACATAAATCAGACCTACTATCAGGATAATCCTGATTTAAAAATGAAATAAGCTCTGCATTCATCTGCCTACCTCCCATATAGGGAGGATTAGTCACCACCACATGATAGCGGCAGGACAAGTATTCGCTCATATCAAGGATTTTCTGAGCATCACGGATTACTCTTGAAAGCATAATATCCGCATGAGCACGTTTCTTAGATATAAGCTCTCGTACATAATCGAAATTGTCAAAGCTAGGTCTTATGAGTGAACCGTAGTTTTTGGCCTGCTCAAAAAGCTTTAAAGAACTATAGAAAGGCTCTAGGATTAGATCAGAGCCTAATAGGGAACGCAGGGCATTTAAATCGTCATCCACGATCTTAATATTTTCAAAAACGCAGATCTTTGGAGCTACCAAATGCTTAAAGAATCGTCTATCAAGTTCTCTTGCCTTCATCACTAAGGCAAAAGCAGCAAGCTCTCCTGCACGCTCATCAATTTCTAGACCTGTAAGATTATGCTCAAGAATAAGGCTTGGAATTTCATCCTTAGAATACCCCTGCTCTTCATAGATTTTTGTTAGAAGATCAAAGGCATAGGTGAGCATATGCCCAGAGCCACAGCAAGGATCACAAAGCCTAAGCTCCTTTGGAGATGAAATCTTTATAAAGTCGGTTTCTGCCTGATCTGGCTTGATGTAATACTCCATGCTCTCTGCAAGAGATGATTCTGGATGATTTAACATCCATAGTCTTCCCAAAGAGTTCTCCACAAGATAGCGCACGATCCATTCAGGAGTAAAAAGTTGCGTTGCAGGGCCTATGTTCTCAGGAGTGGCCTTGATGTTCTTTTTAAAGTCAGCAAAGATCTCATCCTTTTTCTCTGAGATGTAATACTGATAAAGCCAGCCTATGATCTCTACACTTTGACAATCATCCTCAGCCATATTGTCGCGGATTTTGGCAAGGATGCTATCACTTGATAATAGATCTGAAGGCAGGAGATATTCGGTGTAGTCAGTTGCCTCCTGAAAGAGGAAAGGCATGATCTTATGCATGCTATTGCAAGCACTGTTTAATAACAATCTATAAGCTTGAGATGTAGGATCATCAGATAAATACTCACCTGATAACAAAGCCGCAATTTGGCTACGTATCTTGCTATCTTCAACTAAATCCTCGTTTATATAGCCGTTGGTCCTTGCCTCATACAAAAGCTCAGGCTCCAAAGTTCCTGGTAGAGGACTTATGATCCCACATGGACTATAGCCTCTCACATCCATAAAGCGCAAAGCACACAGGCGGTTAAACCAGAAATAGGCCGTCTGCTCTACAACAAAATCCTTATTCTTATTTTCTACAAGATCCTTTAGCTTTTGGTAACCTTGAGGATTGCTACGCGCAAACTCGCTATTGTCGACTAAGGCAAGCTCTAGGCGACTACGAATTTGAGCTGACAAATCCTGCCTTAATTTTTGAGCAAATGCCTTAAGCTTATTTAACTGCATAACAATCTCTCCTTAAATACGATAGGTTACAAGCTTACCTTGGTGCCATCTGCAATACTCTTGAGCATTCTATCCTTAAGACACTCTAAGAAGGAATCCACATCTTTTGCCGATGTTAGCGATAAGGCGCTAAAGTTAGAGCTAACTTCATTACAAAGCTCAGATAATTTAACACTCTTACGCGCTTTAGGTACAACACTTGAGCTTGAGGATGTAGCTTTAGCACTTGTTGAAGTTTGCTTAGTATTTACAGCAATACCAGAGGTTGCAAACACTACATTAGTTGTAGGTTCAATTGGGGTCGCTGATGTTGCTGTAGTTGCAGAAGTTTGTCCTTCACTACTTGCATTAAGACTTGCGTTATCTTTGGCTTGTAGCTCTTCTAATAAGCTATTAACCTCATCTCTAACCGTGCCTGAATCAAAGCGCTCTGCATATTTTGAAAGTATTGCATAGCTGTCAGTGTTAGTAATGTTCTTTGTCTGCTGCTCAAAGAAATTATGAATTTGCGCTTTACCATCATCTGTAAGAGCGGCGAACTCATCCAAATTTTTAACTCTACTCTCAAACTCAGATAGAGAGTTTAAAAGCTTAGTTTTAATCTCTGAACATTGCTTTGATAAAAGTTCTTGAAAAGCTTTAACATCAGCTGTCAGCTTACGTATACAAGGTCCGGTAAAGAAATCTTTGTTATTTAAGCCATTTTTTATCGCTATAAATTTTTCACCTAAGGCAGTGTTCTCGTTTCCGGTAAGCTGTGCCCAATCACTACCTAATTTATTTACAAGTGATCTTGCGTCAGCGAAGATCTTCTTATTTCCATCGTTATTTGAAAATGAGTAGAGCTTTTCAAGTCTATCATCCCAGTTAGCAAGGAGCTCTTTTGATTTATTAGGAAGCTCTTTAAATACCAAGTCGTCATTTCTCTTAAAGCGATCGGCTAAATTTATAACCTCATCAATAAGCGCTCTATCACCTGCAAAAATAGGCCAGCTATCCTTAGATGCATTATTTAGCAGAAGATTTAGCTTATCAGCGCGCTCATTAAAGAGTGTAACTACTTGTTTTACAAGACTTGTTTGATCAGGTTCAACCGTTTTATTGAAATAATCCTTAATAAAGTCTCTAACATTTTTTAAATCTTGTGGAGAGGCTTCTGATATAGCTTGCACCTGCATTGATTTTCTATCTTTGCTATTGCAAAGCTTTTTGGCAATAGCACTAGCATCAAAAACCTTAACGCCACCTACGATAAACTCGATCTTGCCTCTGGCAAAAAGCATACAAAGTAAAGCTAAAACGCAAGTTTCCTTCCAGCCATAGGGCTCATTTGCAAAGTGATTACACAGATCATCAACAGTCTTAATG
>CAVJLP010000156.1:1858-2891 GCA_963650525.1 Firmicutes bacterium CAG:534 | reverse complement strand
GTACAGCACCATAGAACTTAATAAAGGGAGCTAGTGCTTTAGATTGAATATTTATATTCCAATTTTTTTCAGAATTTTTAGAGGCAATAATATCAGCATACCATTTATCATTTTCAAGGCAAAATTCTAAGGCAGAGGTGAGCTCATTTTGTTTGCTATCTGTAGTGCAAAAATTTTTAAAAGCACTCATAACTCTAGCAAGTGACTGAGTATTAGCGTAGTTATAAATAACAATACAAAAATCAGCGCCAAGAACATCTTTTGCTCTTAGAATTTTTTTAACATAAGCAAGATCCTTAGCGCTTAAATTAGCAATAGAGTAATTCTCATTAGTTAATATTTTTTTAGCAACAGAATGAATACGCTCTATATTCATATTGTTATTTGAGCTAACTTTTATATTGGGAGAGCCTTCCTTTGCTATTTGTGTTAGAGCGTACTCTAAATTTTCGATTGATTTTGCTCCGATTTTTTTAAAATTTCGAAATACTCGTGGCGTGAGCAGAAACACATCTTTTAACGTTGTACAACGATTACTTAGTAGCCCATTTGTAACTCTTAGTCCAAAAGTTATGGAATAGTTACGCTCCATATCATTTGTAATATTTACCGATTCAAAATCATTAGCATCAACATATAGCAATTCTGCATAAGTTAAATCTGGATTTTGCTCAAATAAATTTTCCATAAAACCTTGCTTACTCATGTAATCGATATTGTGAGACATTCTTAGCGGTGTAATTAACAGCAACTACCCCATGTAGGTATCGTAATGTAGAGATTTGGAAAGCCTAAGCGTCTTGCAATCTCATGCTGAGCCTTTGAAATTCCCATCCACAGCTTTTTACCCTTGCCATCAATGACTAGACGTGCGGTAGATAGGCGGTTCTTGATCTCATTAAAAGAAGTCTCCTCAGATAGTGGATGCTCCTCTTTATCAAGCCCATTAACCTTGCTCTTGGTATTCTGCTTCATGCGAAAATAGATGCTAGATAGTATGCTCATTGCAATAAATTGGATAACTAATCTACCC
>CAVJLP010000156.1:0-1848 GCA_963650525.1 Firmicutes bacterium CAG:534 | reverse complement strand
GTGGTGACATTAGAGAAGGTACCAAAGAGACGAGTTACCTCATCGATAGCATTGCTGTCTTGTTCAAGTGGAGAAATACCAGGAACACCAATGTCTTTTTTGAAATATTTACGCAGAGGACTCTTATGCAAAGGACATAGGGATGGAGTTTCACCTTCCCAATTAATCCACTCTCGTGCAAATTTGTCTAAATCATCAAAGAAATCTGCATTTTTATAATGTGATCTCATATCACTGCGATAGACGTGCAACCAAAGTTTACGTGTCTTGCCATCTTCAAACTTATGCTCGACGGGAATGGTTGTACCCCATAAATTAGTGTCAGCGATGCGTGAACTACTCATCCTTAATTTAGGCAATATGTCCTTGATAGCTTGCTTTATCCAAGAGACGTTACCTTGAGCTTGGATAATGACACGACTGCCATGATCGATGAAAGAGGCTAGTTTTTCAGTTGCGAGATAGTCGCTATTTAATAGCGTAGCAAAAACACGATGAGGCTCTTTTATTTCATCAAAATGAAATGGCAATTCCTGCACAGTGGTAATGTCAGTGATGCTGCCTGGTAAAACGCGAAATAAAACAGGCATAAGCGTCTTACGGCCAACTAATAGGATGAGTCCTACCTGCTTTTGATAGCCCCCATCTTTTCCTTGGCCGTATTGTGCATCGGCAATATCCTGTGCATTAGATGCAATTTCACTTACATCAAAGGCTAAGAGTTCATCATCATGAAGGCGTTTGATTCTTGATTGAAAGAAGTCTTCTTTCCATCCTATTTGATCCGATATTTGCTTTAGAAGATCACTTATTTCCTCGTTTTTCAAGGAATCAGGATAAGGGAGTAACCTGCCATCAGCCCAAGAGTTAAAGAGATAGCAAGCATTTTGCTCTGTGCTTAGCCAATAAAAAGCTAGAGATAGCATTACGCCTGCAAGCTCCTCTCCCCATACAGCTGATAAATCATCGATGAGGCCTATATCTTTAGCTACTGCATAATAGAGAGGTAATTCACCTGCTAGCACCGCTGACGAAAGCTCGTTAAAGTTAGTGGCATAAGTCTTCTCCATATTGGCATCAGTGTCTACTACCGATGAATAAGTAGCAGCAGATAGTCCTGAAGATTCAATTCTTGCCCTACCACGCTTATTGTACTTACGTTGATATTCCTCATTAGTGAGGAATTCATTATCAACGACGTAGCCTAAATAAAGTCTCTTCTCTAACCCACGACCTTTTTCTTTATCCCAATAGTACTGACGCTCAACCACACGGATCTTGTTAAAAAGCCTAAGCAAAATTGCCTTAGGGTTATCCCTAGGGAAATTTTTGATATCAGCGATTTTTGGCATGGGAGCTTTTGTAGTCATGAGAGCCTCTCTAATACGTACTACTTTATATATACGTATTAATTACCCCAGCTTAGATAAAAGCTTGATAAACTCACCAGGTTCATCACTAGAGCTCACAAACAAATTATCTCGTGCACGTGATGCCGCAACATAAAATAAGGAACGCTCTGTAAGATTCTGACTATTAAGTTCTTCTTTATCTTTAGATCTTGATTTCCAAGGTATGACACGATCATTTGCACCACAAATAAAGACTACCGGAAATTCCAAGCCTTTAACACGATGCATAGTTGCAACTCTTAGCTCATCCACATTGCCATTATCTGATTTCTTACGGGCAAGCAAGCTACACTTAAAGCCACGAGCTTCCAATCCCTGCTTATATTTCTCAACCAAAGGATTAGTTCTACAAACAAGGCAAATGTCACGCTCACTAAGTCTGGTGGAGCTATTATCTGAATTTAATAGGTCTTTAATTTGACTTACAATCCAATCG
>CAVJLP010000155.1:0-2912 GCA_963650525.1 Firmicutes bacterium CAG:534 | reverse complement strand
AATTAAGCCTAAGTATTCAATCAATATGTGTGAAGTACTTGATAAAGTAGAAAACCGTGGATTTGCAAAAGGTGTTGCTAAAGGTGAAAAAGCAATGGCATTGCTCGTTATGAATTTGCTTGACCAAAACCGTATTGAAGATGCAAAACGTGCTTGTGATGACAAAGAGTATCGTTCCTTTCTGATGAAAGAGTTTGGCATCCAATAAACAAAGATTGTATATGTACAACTAAGCGAATATCTCTTGCCCCTAAATTGGGTGTCAATTTAGTTGTAAAGAATATGACAGCTAATAAAAGTTGCCCAATCAATCACAAAAGAGCTAACAGAAAAGTTGTTGCCCTGAAGAATAACAAGCTTATATACGACCATGATCGACATGGTCAATTTTAATAAATAATATCTGTTGTGACGACCGCAGAGCATAAGGTGATGTTATGAAGATCTTAATTTTAGGAGGATCTGGTCAGGTTGGTACTGAGTTTCAACGTATCTTAAGAGATATGAAATCAGAAACAGGCGTAGTCCCTGATGTATATCAAGATGCTCAAGTTGATGCACCAAGTCATAAAGAGCTTGATATATGCTCAAAATTTTCAATTAATAAATGGATGAAAGCAAACGCCACTTATGATCTTATTATCAACTGTGCAGCCTTAACTGATGTCGATTATTGTGAAAGGCATGAAGCACAGGCCTTACGCATCAATGCATTTGCCGTCGATAATCTAGCCCAATGCGCAAAAAAGCAAGATGCAATTTTTATACAGCTATCAACCGATCAGGTATGTGCTGATAGTAACAATTATATTGAAGAAAAAGCTCTACTTGCCCCGGTAAACGCATACGGTCGCTCTAAGCTTGCAGGGGAAGCTTTTGCAAGAGAGTTGTGCAGTAAGTTCTTTATCGTTCGTACCTCCTGGGTATTTGGATATAAGGGTAGAAATTTTGTAAAAACTATACTTAAGCTTGCTAAGGAGCAAGGCAAGATAAGTGTAGTAAACGATCAAATAAGCACTCCTACCTCGGCCAATGATCTTGCTGACAGAATTTTAAGACTGGCCTTATCAAAAGAATACGGGATCTATAACATCACTAATGCATCTCATTGCACAAAATTTGAATTTGCAAAAAAAATAACAACCAACAAGCGCATCAAATGTGAAAAGGAAGAACTATCCACGGCAGAATTTAATAAGCGTCATCCGCACTCTGCCAAAAGACCTTGTAGTACGATCTTGGCTCCATGGAACACGGAACATATCATAGGCTCAAGAGCGCGTTCGTGGGAAGATGCATTAAAGCAATATCTTAAGAATTTACCTAATCTTGGTGAAGACTAATCCATCTCAATAAGAGTATTTTGCAGTTAAAACTTTAAGATGTGTGACTTTATTCCAAGAAATTTAGTGATTACCGGCGGTGCTGGCTTTATAGGTTCAAACTTTGTTCACTTTGTATCCAAACACTTTAAAAATATACACCTTATCATCCTTGATGCCTTAACTTATGCAGGTAATATTGAAAACCTGCAAGGGCTTGATAAGAATCAAGTAGAGTTTATACATGGCGATATTTGTGATAGTGAATTGGTAGATAAGCTTTTTTCAAGAGCTGATAGCTGTGTGCACTTTGCAGCTGAGAGTCATAATGACAATTCAATTGAAGATCCGCTACCTTTTTTGAAAACCAATGTTGAAGGTACTTTCAATTTAATTCAAAAAGCTAAAAAGTACGATATACGTTTTCATCATATCTCAACTGATGAGGTCTACGGCGATTTATCCCTAGATGATCCCAAGCGCTTTACCGAAAATACTCCCTATCATCCATCAAGCCCGTATAGCTCAACAAAAGCATCATCTGATATGCTTGTGCGTGCCTGGGGCAGAACCTATGGATTAAAGGCTACCATCTCCAATTGCTCTAATAACTATGGTCCACGACAGCACGTTGAGAAATTTATCCCTAGGCAGATCACTAATATTCTCTGTGGTATGCGTTGCAAGCTCTATGGAGATGGCTTAAATGTACGAGACTGGATCCACACTGAAGATCATTCATCTGCTGTATGGACTATATTAACCAAGGGAAGAATTGGAGAGACCTATCTTATTGGTGCTGATGGCGAGAGAAATAATCTTGATGTGCTACAAGCTATTTTAGAGGCCATGGGGCATGAAAAGATGGATTTTGATTGGGCTAAGGACCGACCTGGACATGATCGCCGCTATGCCATCGACTCAAGCAAACTTAGATCTGAGCTTGGCTGGAAGCCACTACATACAGACTTTATATCAGGCTTAATGGATACCATAAAGTGGTATCAGGAAAATGAAAAGTGGTGGCGTTCATCAAAAGATGTAACTGAGCAAAAATATAAAAGACAAGGACAATAAGCACATGGAATGCATAAGCTCTGGTAATTTTACCTTTACCAAGACCTCAATAGATGGTGTCATCATCGTGGATGTTAAAACCTACGGTGACAAGCGTGGCTATTTCATGGAAAGCTATAAAAAGCCCGATTTTGTCAAAGGTGGCATTAACTGTGATTTTATACAGGACAATCAATCATCCTCTGTAAAATACGTGCTACGCGGATTGCACTTTCAAAAAAAATATCCCCAAGCAAAGCTAGTACGCGTAATTAAAGGCAAGGTCTTTGACGTAGCTGTAGATTTAAGAGCGAACTCCCCTACCTTTGGCAAATGGGAAGGATGCATATTATCCTCTGATAACAAACGCCAGTTATTCATCCCCAAGGGCTTTGCACACGGCTTTTTAGTGCTCTCTGATGAAGCTGAATTTTGCTATAAATGCGATGAACTCTACCATCCAGATGACGAAGGATGCATTAGATGGGATGATAGGGATATTGGAATAAAATGGCCCATCCCCGATGGAAACTC
>CAVJLP010000154.1:0-2912 GCA_963650525.1 Firmicutes bacterium CAG:534 | reverse complement strand
GTAGACATCCTGCTTCCTTAAGCTTTTGTGCAACATTTTTTATGAATTCTTCAGGATCACCTTGTCTTAGCTTTATGAAAGCATTTTTGAAGAAAGATGCTTTGATACTAAGATTATCAATTCCTCGCAGATACTTGAAGTAATACTCAAAGAACTGCTGAGCAACGGTACGATTGGGAATCTTAAGGGTATCGCTGTTTTCCATCCATGTAAGGAGGCCAAAATACATCATGGTGGATAGCAGATCGTTTTTATTTAGAGTTTGTTGCTGACTATTTAGATTGATGACCGATAGATCCTCTGCAAAAGTAACAGGCTCTTCCCGTAATGCTTTGCTGATTATTTCTTCAACTACTTTATGATCACCTAATTGCAAAATGCTGTGTATTTTTGAGAGATCTTGGGCAAAGGCAGGATCGAGCAGGATCCTAGGTTCATGGTTAACATCCTGAATTGTATCTAGATAGTACAGGCACATGGATGCATTAAATACGGAATCTTTTGAATATGGGCAGAAATGATATCCGTTGTACAGAACTTTCATGCGGTTAAAAATTTCTGCAACAGAATGGCCGTATTTATTGAGATCTATAACCTGAGGTATTAGAGCTTGTAGTTCATTATCGTTAAAACCAAACAGGTTTGCATAATGCTCATTGCTGGTGATATTTTTTGGGATGTTAAAACCTGATGATAATGAGTCTATAAAAATAGAAGTTACACCAGTGATAAAAATTTTAGCAACAGGACCAGAGTCAGTAGTGGCTGATTTTAGGGTCTCGTAAAAATTTTTTAAAAAGCCTTGTGATGTAGTGTACTTTTGAAATTTCTCTTTGTCATTAGAGAGAATATCATTGGAAAATTGGTCGTACTCGTCGATTATAAAGTAAATTTTCTTGCCTGTTCGTGCTTCAATTTCTGAAAAGAACTCATCTAATAGAACATATGGTTCTTTGTATTCTTTTTCTAGTACATATCTGGCGTTATCGAAAGGGTATCTGTCTAGAAAATTGCTAATTGCTTTTTTGAGTTTAACAATAAAGCCGTTGATGATGTTTCCTTGAGAAAAACCAGAGCAGTCTAGCTTTAATACATAAAATGAGCTAGCAAGCTTTGTTTTATGCTGAGCAATGTATGTATTAGCAAAATTCTCATCAAATTCTGAGAATGCTGCAATATCGTAATAGGCTTTTAGAGTACTGGTAAATAAAGTTTTTCCAAACCCACGAGGACGTACGATGAAAATGTAATCTGAATTATTTTGTTCTAAGCTTTCAATAAATCGTGTTTTATCTACGTAGGCGTAATCTTGCCTGCGGCAATCAAAGAAATCAGATTTACTATAAGGTATTTTCTTGTGACCTTGAACAGTCATATTGGCTACCTTTATCGTTTTGCTTATCTGAGGTCTAGGGCTTTGAGTTCTGTTCCCACAAAGACACAGGCTACGCGTTTAAGCGCAGGAAGTTTTGCAATATTATCGCCTTGGCAGTATCTATCAAGTTGAGCATTGGCCTCATTTAATTTTTCTTTTACAGCATCATCACTACCTTTGCTTGTTGGGAGATACTTAAGTTCAAAGATATAGGAGCAGTTAATTCCATCGAGGGGGAAAAGCACCAAATCAGCATATCCCTTTTCTTTTCCGGTAACCTCAAGCTCAAGGTGTACCTTAAAATCAGGTGAGAAATTGGCAGCAGTTGCCAAGGCTACAGCAAAGTCGCTTTCATGAAGATTTGCACCAAGGTGTAGGCATCCTGCTTCCTTAAGCTTTTGCGCAACAGTTTTTATGAATTCTTCAGGTAAGCCTTGTCTTAAATTTATAAAAGCCTTCTTGAAGAAAGTTGCTTTGATACCAAGATTATCAATTCCTCGCAGATACTTGAAGTAATACTCAAAGAACTGCTGAGCAACGGTACGATTGGGAATCTTAAGGGTATCGCTATTTCCCATCCAAGTAAGGTAGCCAAAATACATCATGGTGGACAATAGATCATCGTTGGATAATGCGTTTTGGCTATTTAGATTGATTGTGGACGGGGTTTGTTCAAAAGAAATTGGTTTATCTGTAAGAGCATCACAGATTACATTTCTGACAAAATCTATATTACCTAGACTCAATATGCTATGTATTTTTGAGAGATCTTGGGCAAAGGCAGGATCAAGCAGAATGTCTGGTTCCACATTTTCTGAGGAAATTTCATCAAGATAGTACAGACACATTGATGAATTGAACACGGATTCTGTGGAGAATTTAGCAAAGTGGTAACCGTTATAAAGAGCTTTCATGCGGTTAAATACTTCATCAATAGAATGTCCGTATTTTTCAAGGTCAATTACTTGAGGAATTAATGCCTTAAGTTCAGCCTGTGTAAAACCAAACATAGACGCAAATTCT
Organism: Firmicutes bacterium CAG:534; assembly: GCA_963650525.1. Lineage (GTDB taxonomy): Bacteria > Pseudomonadota > Gammaproteobacteria > Enterobacterales > Succinivibrionaceae > Succinivibrio. Next base: position 514 of record CAVJLP010000154.1, on the reverse strand, counting down.
TTTTTATTAGAAATATTCTTTTGGATATTAAAGCCAGAAGACAGCGAATCCATGGAAATAGTAGTGACTCCAGTAATGAATATTCTGGCTATAGGACAACCAATTGCGGTATTTGCTTTTAGTTGTGCGTAAAAATCTTTAAGAAAACCTTCTGATGAGGTAATCCTTCGAAATTGCTCTTTGTCTTTAGATAGGATTTCATTGGCAAATTGATCATATTCATCGATGATGATGTAGATTTTTTTCTCAATTTGATTTTTTATAGCCCTAAAAAATTCTTCAACAAGTAGGATGGGGGAATTGAAATCCTTATGTATTAAATAATGAGCAGTTTCAATGTGATATCTTTCAATGAAATCGCAAAATGAGCTTTTTAGATTTGCGGTAAAATTTTCAGTTACATTACCGGAAGAAAGACCTGAGAAATCAAATTTCAATATGTAAAAAGAGTTTGCTAGAGACGTTTTGTGTTCGCCAATATAGGTGCCAGCAAAATAATCATTAAATTTGTCGG
>CAVJLP010000153.1:0-2958 GCA_963650525.1 Firmicutes bacterium CAG:534 | reverse complement strand
ATCCTTGGGGAATTTCAGACGGGCAATTTCCTTAGGATGTTGCACATCATATGCCTGGTTTAGCTTATCCTGTGGATCCTCAGGATCACCTCTGTCTAGAGTACATACGCTTTCCTTATGTGAGGCAAAGACGATGTAATCATATGAATACCAAGGAAATACATAATTACATGAACGTCTTACAGAGTGTACCTTGTAGAACTTCTGCACGAGCAGATTAGCAAAATAAGTCTTTTGCGCACGTACATCACCTATAAAGAGATACTTTGAGGTTTTAACATGAAAAGGCTTTACCACCAGATCCTTTTTCCCATCCGCAATCTGGGATGCAATTTCAAAATCACGGGCACGCCCATCAAGCATAGCCTGGTAATAGCCCTGTAACGTATTGATAGCAGTTGGAATGGTATAAAGAGCACACAAGATGCTTAGAGCAATCACAGCCTTTTTAGGCAATATCACTACCTCATGCTCTTTGGCATAAAAATAAAGGCCTACAAGGGTTGCAGCCTCAAAAATGGTAAAGGGAGCTGTAGAACGATTTGGGAAATTAGGTGAGCCTAGCATTACACTAAGTGAAATAAATCCGGTTGCAAAAAGCCACATTACCGCATAAAAGCCTATTTTATCCTGCTTTAGTGCCCCGCCCTTTATGATGCGATAGCACATATACGCTATGGCAAACAGCAACGGTAACTGCGTTAAAAGAGTTGCAAAGTAGATTTTAATTGCAGATGGCAGATGAGAGAGGAAAGTAAAGCCACCTGACTCCATGGAATCAAGACGGGCACTGTTACCAGGTGAGAGCATCAAAAGTAAATAGCCTGCCACAAGACCAATAGCTGCCAAAATCATCCATGAGCGCAAACGCTTTTGTTTATGGCACCAGAGCATTACTCCAAATACTGCGACACAAGCTGCAAGACCGGTGTTTTCATTAGTCCAACCTGCGAGAATGCCCAAGAGGAACATCAATACCCCAAAGACAGCTCCGTGCCTCTGATCTTTAATAATTGCAATGCGGTATGGAACTAAAAAAAGTAGCACTATGCAAGTGGTATACAGGTAATTGCACGATGAGACCAGCATAAACACGACCTCACCGTAAATTCTAAGACAAAGCCACAAAGCCATAGTGACAATGACGCAAGGGGCGAGGGTTAATTTTTTAATACACGCAAGTGGCGTTTTACCAGCTCCAAGGCTTACGCACAGAATAATTATCGCAAGATAGCAGCAAGCTGAAGTAAAAGCAGATACGTTCTTGCCAAAATAAAGTAGCAACTGAGCAATGGTGTGTGCCACCGCTCTACCACCCCAGTAAAAATAATGCTCCCACTGCGAGACAACGATATCACTCAAAGAGGCTACAGGTACGTCCGTACCCTGAATCAGCATATAACGGTAATCATTTGAAAAATAAGGGATCATATAAGCACACGAGCCAATAAAGATCCCCCAGACTATCAGATATAAGTAAGACTTAGTTTTCATAATAATTTTGAAAAAAAACATTTCGGTCTAAAATATGTGCGCAAGTATAGCGCACAATTAGCATTACAACCTTTTTACATATAATTTTAAAAATCATGGGTTTAACAAATCTTCTTCCTAAGAGTCTGCACAGCGGATTCACTGTTGTTCCCAAAAAATGCGGAAATCTTATAGGTCTATCACTAGCCACGACTATTGCTGCACTAAAGGATGAAACATCTAAGAATGTACTCGTCATCTGTGCAGAGGGCTTTGATGCACAATCCCTAAGTGCCGAGCTCTTCTCCCTGACCCCCATGACTGCGGTTCACTACTTTCCTGACTGGGAAACACTGCCTTATGATCAGCTCTCCCCCCATCAGGACATCATCTCCGCACGCCTAAAGCTTCTTGCAGCACTGCCTGCCATGCAAAGCTCCTTAATCATTGCCCCCTTAAGTGCCATCATGTCACGTCTACCACCTACGTCATATCTAGGCTCAAGAGCTCTGTGCATCAAGGTAGGTGACAGGCGTGATATTAAAAAGATGCAACAGGACCTAATAACCCAAGGTTATCTTAAGGTTGAGCAGGTGTTATCCCATGGTGAATTTGCCTCCCGCGGCTCGATTCTTGATATCTTCCCTATGGGCAGTAATAGCCCCTATCGCATCGATTTTCTCGATGATGAAGTTGATTCATTGCGTACATTTGATATTGACACTCAGCGCTCTGCCAATGAGATCTCTGAAATAAATCTGCTACCGGCGCATGAATTTCCGCTAGATGACAAGGGTATAAGTGTCTTCCGCTCAAACTATCGCGATGTCTTCGTAGGTGCCAGTTTACAGTCCCACACTGTTTATCAGGCGATCTCCAAGGGAGCAGTGCCTGCAGGTATTGAATACTACCTGCCACTGTTTTTTGCGCAGATGGATTCGTTTTTTGAGTATCTTCCCCAAAATACAGCCATCATTATGATTGGAGATATTGCCAAGGCTGCTGATCACTTTGATGCCGAAACGCATAAACGTGCACTGATGTATAGCGGTGATCCCTCTCATCCTCCGCTTGATCCCTATAAGCTCTTCCTCTCACCTAGTGAGCTTAACGCCAAGATAAAGCCTTTTTACAACATCTCTCTTTTTAAAGAGCCATTAGCTGATGCCGAGCTTCAAAAACGAGGCTGTGGCAATGCTCCTTTTGAAAAGATCCAAGACATTGCACTAAATCACCAAGAAAAGCAGCCCTCATTAAAATTTGAGAATTTCGTTAAGGAATTTACTGCAAAAGGTGGTCGTGTGCTCATGACCGCTATCTCAGAAGGACGTCGTCAGGCGCTACGAGATCTGTTGCCAAAATCTCTGACAGATATTACTGGCATCAAGGTAGCCTCAAGCTTTAATGATTTCCTTACTGCAAGTGACAAGCTCATGCTTACTACAGCCCCCTTCTCAGGAGGCTTTATCTCGGATACAAACAAGC
>CAVJLP010000152.1:0-2974 GCA_963650525.1 Firmicutes bacterium CAG:534 | reverse complement strand
GGACTGACATGCGTGCAGGCTTTGATAGGCTCGCCGGTATTGCCTCAGGATATCTAGGGATAGATGTCATGAAAGGCAATGACTGGGTGGTATTTATATCCAAACGAGGACATATGGCCAAAATCATCCATGCTGATGCAAAAGGAGCGCTATTAATAAGCAGAAAGTTACACCAAGGCTGCTATCAAACATTGATGTCTAAAATCACTGGTCCTGCGGTTAAATCACTGTCAAAAGATGAGCTTGAGAGGTACTTAGATGGGGAGAAAATAGAGGTCAAGAGGAAGGATATTCTAAAGGGATGAAAGTGGATAGTTTTTTGTTATAAAAAAGCTGAAATAACAAATAGTTATTTGTTACGGAATACTGTAAAAAAGTGTATTATTTGCCGCTTAAATATGGTATAATTTAACTATTCAAAAACGGCAGATAAATGCTGTTTATTAAGTATTTTTAATGCTATTTTTAGCATTATTGTACCTACAATAGGTAAAAGGCTTTTTTTATGACCATTCCTGAGAATTTGCAAAATTTAAGCAAAGAACAACTGTTGGCTCTTTTACAGAGTACCCAGCAGGAATTGGTCGTGGTTAAAAAGGGATTTAAAACCTTTAAAAAGAAAGCCGAGTCTTTAGAGCGTAAGAGCAATAAGTACCAGCAGAAGTGCCGTGAACTTACAAATACCAATAAACACCTAGAGCATCAGCTGCAGGTATCCAATATGCTAATTAAAGAGCATATTGAACTTATGGCAGAAATGACCCGTGAGGCTAACTGCCGTATTGTTGATGCCGATGAAGTATTAGCCTGGTCTATCAATCAGCAGCTAAAGTATATTTTTGAGGAGAGTCGTGAGTGGGTACAAAATGCTATCCAATGGCGTTCCCAAAACTATGCTACTGGTAATGATGTTAAGAATGAAAAGATAGAGGCTAGCGCTCAAGAGCAGGAGCAGGTTTCATCTCAAGATGAACAAGCTTCCCAGGAACAGCAACAAGAAAGTGAACTTACCGACGAGCAGAAGCTTGCACAAATACAACAAAATGCTAAGAAAACAGCTATTGTGCAAAGCAAGCGTATGGTCACTATGTTAAAAAATAAGTTCACCGAGCAGGTCAAGCAGACACCAGAAAACTTGATTGCACTGTGCCCTGATGCCATTAAAGCAATTTATAACGCTAAGACACCAGAGCCCAAGGAGCATAAGCATAAGAAGAGTCGTGGTAGACAAAAGAAAGATTTAGAGCCTACTCGTAGTACCAAAGATGAGAGCTCTCTACGGATCTGCCCTGACTGTGGTGCTACCTTAAGTGTGGATGAACAAGGCGAGTTTTCTAAGAGCATAGGCTCTATACAAAAAGAGCTTGGCCAATGGACAGAATACATCAATGTTTTCTGTAGTCTTGGTGTTTGCAACAAATGCAGAAAGGTTCACGTTTTCTTTGACAAAAATAGTGACTTACCCATTAAGCCTAATCGCGAATTTGGTCTAAAGCTATTTTTAGAGGCTTGCGACAATATTTTTATGGGGCATCCTCTCCTTCATCTATCTCGTATTTTTAACCTCGAGCTAAAGTATGGTCACAGCACCGTGATTAACAACATGATTGATGGTGCTGATATTTACCTAAAGCCCTGGTGTAAGTACATTCTAGACAAGGCAAGAAAATCCAAATACCTGATTGCAGATGGAACGAGGTTCCCCTGTTTAGAAACGCAAGGTCGAGGTTGTTCCCAGTTAAAGAAAAAGGATGTCCAAGGTAAAGAAAATTCTGGAGGTAACAATAATGAAGCTAACGGGCCCAATACCTCCCAAGATAGTGAGCCGAGTTCATCAAATTACATTCTGGGCTTTTGCAATGTACCTCTAGCAGATGAAAAATTCAGCTGCTACGACTTCCTGCACACTCGCTCAGCTAAATCCATTGAGAAAATATTGACTGATGATTTTCAGTTCAAGACTTTGATATGTGACGCATTCGGTGGCTATGACACCATCGTGAAGCAACGTGGCTGCTTTATGCAAAATTGTCTGGTACATTTAAGACGCTATATCGTCAATGATGTTAGACCTGACGACTACGCTCAAGAGCTCCTAAAGCTATCGGACTCAGAGTTTCAAGCTTTTGTAGCCAAAATACTCAAAGAAGGCAATGATCGCTTCCTGCTCTTTACCGTGTTGGTTGCGGTCTCAAAGATTTACGCCTTAGAGGCATCAGTAGATTTAAATGCTGATGACGCCATAGAGCAAATCCTCGCAGTTCGTGATGATGAAAAGCCTCTCATGAGTAACCTTGAAAAAATAATGGAAAGCCTCTGCTCTCGTCACCTTGTGATCTCTGAAGATGGTAAGAAGGTGAAGAAAATCAAAGGAGATCCTTATGCAAGGTGCTGCTACTATTGGTATCAACGACGCAAACACTTCACGGTGTTCTTAGATGATCCTATGGTACCGCCTGACAGCAACCTGGTTGAACAGATCATTAGACCTTTGACTGTACTGAGAAAGAACTCCAACTTCATGAATACCGAGAAGGGGATGAAGTGCCTATGCATGATCTTTACTGTCTGGGCTACATTGAAGAAAAATGGCTTTGAAAGTCCTTCAGCATTCTTATACCCTTATTGCCGAGAATTATTAATTCACTGCGTGAGGGAAAATTACACTCATTATTACTTTGATGATGGTGATGAAGATCCAAAGAAGCTGAGCAATAAGATCAACACTTGGAACATGGAACCTCTAAGTGAAGGCTTTGACTTCCAGAAGTACTTTAAGCTTGTCTAATCCCTAAGGTCGGCACAAGGCCGGCCACCTCTATTTATTCCCGAAAAATTAAAGAGCACTGTACCTCCTGGGTACGGTGCTTATTCTATCTGGAAAAATTTTTTGACAAAACTAGGGTTTAGGGAGCTTACTTCGCAAAAATTTGCATTGATGAAGGGAATTGGTGATTCTCTTGCAGGACGAATT
>CAVJLP010000151.1:0-3003 GCA_963650525.1 Firmicutes bacterium CAG:534 | reverse complement strand
TTGGTGATGATTACGAATTTATTGATCTCACAGGTAACAAGCACATAACGCATCTCTTTACTGCTGTCTGCAAGTACTCAGGGCTTATTTATGCCGAAGCATTAGAGCATCAGACCACAGTCGATTGGTGTAGAGCCCTAGTCAATGCCTTATACACCATAGGCGGAGTTCCTGAGGTGATCCGAGCAGATAACGACGTGGCAATTACTAATCATGGAAGCAAATCCAAGGGTACCCATACTGTTTTTAAGCAGGAGTTTATTCAACTGTTTCAAAAATTAGGTACTCAAGGCGAGTTATGCCCGGCAAGAAGGCCAACTTATAAGGGTGGTAATGAACGTAGTAATGGACTTGCGAACCAGCAACTATTTGCAGATCCTGAAATCATTTTGCCAATACATTGTAAGGATTTAAAAGCCTTCAATGAGATCATTTTAAAGTGCGTTGAGCGTCTTAATCTCATGCCCCGTGCCAATAATCAGCTGTCAAGACGCGCCATATTTGAAGCTGACGAGCGCAAGAGCCTAAAGAGATTGCCAACACATCGTCCGGCAATCATTAAATATCAGGAAGTCACTGTTTATCAGGATGGATGCGTCAGATATCTCTATAACAAATATGTTGTAGGCACTGAGCTTGCCGGTACCCTGGTGCTGATAGCAGCTATTAATGGCACCACGCTTAAGGTGTATCACAAAGATAGCTTCAAGGAAATCGTGGAATATCCAATCGATTCCCGCCGAGAGCATAAGGAGCACGTGCATAAAGCTGATTGCTTTAAAACAGCCAAGGAGCAGGCTGTTACTCGTGACTGTGCTTGGTTTGAGGCTTTTGTAAATAAGAAGGGTAATGAGATCTCAATCGATGCTTCCAAAATCATTGAGACCATCAGAGCCATCTTTGCGCAGACGCCAAAAGCACAAGCAACAGCCGTAAGAAAGTGTAGCAGACTCATAGCTCCTATTCAGGCCGAGCAAGAAAACATTGGACTTTTAAGCCATGTATGCGGTCTCATCATGGAGAAAAAGCGCAGGTGTGGCAAGTTCAATTTTGACGAGTTGTTAAGGTTATATCGCAGCCTTAAAGATAGCGAGATCAGTCTTTCTTTATTGCAGGCTGCAAACGTCAGTCATTCCCCATCAATTACTCAGCAATCCCAATCACGCTCTATAAATCTAAGAGGAGCCCAATACTATGCCAACAAATAAACTTGCAACTGCCGTCAATACAGCAGTAGTCAGCCACCATACCGATGATGAATTAGTAGCTATGATGACGAAACTTCATATGTCTGGGATGAAGCGTGAATATCAAAGCGCTATGAGCAATCCTGAGTTTGCCAACCTTTCCTTTAATGATCAGCTCTTTGAAATATTAAACGCTGAGGTGGAGAAGCGTGAGCTATCAAGCTATGAAAGACGTCGTAGGAAGGCGCAGTTGCTATCTGATGCCAATACCGCAGTCATCATCGAAAGACTTGATGACTACAAGCTTACCCGTAACCGCCTTGACCGTATGATGAGCCTCAGATGGATGAATGATGATCACATCATTCTCATCACCGGCGCCACCGGTGTTGGTAAGACCGATTTAGGCTCAGCAATCTGTGATAGCGCCTTAAGAGCGCATAAGAAAGTATCCTGCGAGCCGTACGATTTATTCATTATGTCGCTGTGTGATTTCTATCTGCATGGTAAACGCGATGAATATCAGGCGGTGCTTAAGGAATACCTCAATTACGACGTGCTGATGCTAGATGATGTCTGCACGGGGCTCCAGCGTGATTGTGAGGCTTTGGTCTTTAAAGATCTATTGGAGAAGACTAAAGAACATCATGTAGGCCTTATTCTCACCTCTCAATCTCCACTTCCTGACTGGCATGCTCATTTAGGTGGCGATTTGAATGCAGATGCCGTATTAGACCGCATCAAGGGACGCGCTGAGATAACAGAGCTCACCGGAGACTCTAAGCGTGTGCTCAAGGAGGTAACCGATGAGCGCTAAACAGCAGAAATTGGTAACAACGCCCAATGTGGTAACCGCTGGTAACAAGAGTGCAGATAACACTGAAGCTCTCAAAGACAAAAGGCTTAAAAATGAGCCTCACAACGTATTTGCTGATACGCAATCTCACGCAAATTCGGTGAGGTCACAACTGGTAACGCCTGAAGCATCGGCTGGTAACAAAGCTGGGTTACCATTTGTTACCACAGAGCCATCCGCAAATACTAAATTCCGTAGTGCCCCAATCACCGAAGTAGACGTGGCTGAGGCCTATATGAAACTGGTTGCGGACGGCATTACACCGACGGTAAGGCTGATCTATAGTGTTTTGCAAAGGGGTTCACTTCGTACGATCCAGAATTTCTTTAAAACTATTGATCATGACTACCGCCAGCAACAAATAGAGAATTCAGATCAGCCTAATAACCTAAACGACTTTGAAAACGTAATGCTAAAAGCGCTTAGTAAGGCTTGCTATGAAACTAAAGTTAAGCGCTACGAAGGTAAGATCCTGACACTACAAGGAGTTATAGAAAAACTGGAGGTAACTAATACCGAAGAGCAGGGGCTTCTTTGTGAAAACCTTGAAGCCACGCAGAAAGAGCTCTCTGATGCACAGGCGGTAATCGAGATCCTAAACAAGGAGAAAATAGAACTCCAGAGCCGACTAACTGACGCCCTTAACGAGAACTCTAAGCTTAAGAATGTAGCTAAGGAGTCGAAGAGCGATCTTAAGCACTACAGGGAGCTAGTCCAGCTCATTATTAGATCTAGCCAAGATCCTGATCTACCTAAGACCCTGGCCAACAAGATCCAGGAGGACCAATAACCCCATATTCTAGCGGCTTTATTGCATAGGCATTATATGTAAACATGCCGCGTCCGCATGTTCCATGGGTCCCCCGCTAGCGGGGACCCATGGACATGCAACTTTCGTCGCGCCGAGGACAGCAGGGCCCACACTCTCAAGCTAGCTTGAGAGTGTGGGCCCTGCTGTCC
>CAVJLP010000150.1:0-3055 GCA_963650525.1 Firmicutes bacterium CAG:534 | reverse complement strand
GCTGTGCTGATGTTAAGGTCGGGGTAGAATGTATAGCATGCGCATTGGGACTACTGGGCGAATAAATTTTCATGCGTTCGCCCTGCACAAAAAGTGCGTTAAAACTATAATGAAACTATGTAACCACCCTAAAACCCATTTTTTTTCAAAAAACTTTCCAAGTACAATAAGCACCGTGCCCTAGAGGTACGATGCTCTTTAAATTTCTGCAAGGAAAGAGATTAGGGACCGGCATCAGCTGCCGGCCTGATTAGTCATTCAGGAAGGGTAGGTACTTCTTAAAGTTGAACCCTTGGGATAAGGCCTGGAAGTCCCATGTTGTGAGCTTCTTCTTTAGTTGCTCAGGATCTGAAAGCTTCTTGCCATTAAGTCCAAAGAAATGAATGGTGTAGTTCCTGTCATGGCAGTACGTGAACAAGTCACGACAATACTGCTGCAGATATGCCGCAGGATCATCAATTCCATTTTTCTTCAAAGTCGCCCAGATGGTGTAGACAATACACCTGTCCTCCATTCCCTCAATACTGGCCATAAAGTTTGCGTTCTTTCTTAGGATCGTAAGTGGTCTTATGCACTGCTCCACCATATTGGTATCAGGAGGGATCATAGGATCGCTTAGGTACCTGCTAAAGTTTTCTTTATGCTTGTACCAATAGTATGGGAACAAGGAATAAGGATCTCCTTTTTTCCGTTTTCGTGTTTTACCATTCTTGGATAACACTGTTTTACGTTTGACCATCTCTTCCATGATGGCATTGAAGTGGTCCATGAGTACTTTTTCGGTCCTACGAACCTCGATGATTTTTTCAATGGCATCGGGAGCGGTGTGGTCGACAGAGCCTTCTAAGGCGTAAATCTTGGAGAGGGCTACATATGTTGTGAATAACAGCATGCGGTCGCCACCTTTCTGGAATTGATCCTTAATAAAAGCTTGGCGCTCATCCTCTGATAAAACTTCAAGCTCTTTGGCCAATTCATCAGGTCTGGCATCGTTAACGTTATATCGTCTTAAATGAGTCAGGCAATTCTGAATAATGGCATTACGCTTCTTGGCAATAGCATCATAGCCTTGGAAGGCATCACAGATGATGGTATCAAAGTTGAAATCCTCAGTTAAAACCTTCTCAATGGATTTAGCAGAGCGTGTAGGCAAGAAGGCGTAGCAGGTAAAGTGCTCCTTTGCCATAGGTACATTACAGAAGCTTAGGATGTAATTTGAAATAGCAAATTCATCTTCGCAACTAAGCTCAGTTTCTGCATTGTTTTCATCTTCAGCTTGCTGTTTAGTAGCTTTTTTCTTGCTCTCCTTACTTTGACTGCAACAGCCTTTGCCTTGCTTCTCAAGGCAGGTAAAAGGAGTGCCATCAGCCATAATGTATTTGGCTTTTTTGGCATACTCAATGATGCAGTCATAAAGAGGCTTTAGGTAATCTCTGATGAAGTCATGATAATTCTCACTTACGGTACTATGTCCAAATATAGTTACCATCTTCACCATAGCAGCCATGCGGGTAAGAGGAATGCCCATATAAGTATGAGTGCAGGCATCTAAACAGAATTTCTGTCCAATTGAACGGTTGGGTTTAATTGGCAAATCCTCATTTTTATCAAAGAAGCCATGAACCTCATGACAATGAGGACAGATCTCAAGACTTGTGACAAGCTTTAAAACTTCAATATACTTTTCAAGCTTCCCAAGCTTGGTTACGAAATTATGGGAAACTGAGCCAAAGGTAAAAGGATCCATTAGACCACCACAGGTGGGACATTTATGAGTTCCTCTGTCCTTAGTACCATCGGCTTCACGCTCGGGCGTAAACTTAGCCTTCTGTCTACCTTTGCTAGGTTTATGGGATGTATTCTTAGGCTCTGGTGTAGGAGTGTCATAAATCTCCTTAATATCGACACCACAGGCTCCAATCATCTCTTCAGGCAGATCCTTAACAGTATGGGCAACATCATTGATTAAATGAGAGACGGCACGGTCGACTTTGTTTAAGCAATTATTAGAACTTTCTTTAGCTTGCTCAAACAGCTCTTCTTTGGTCTTAGGCTTATGATCTTCTTCACCATTTGCTGATGCATCTTCGTTATGAGATGCAGTTTCATTTGCAGATGTGTCATTAGGAGCGTCTTTAGCAGCATCTTCAGTAGGATTGCTCTGCGAAGTACTATCTTTTGTCTTGTTGTTTTTGACATCATTGCCAGTTGCATAGCATTGAGCGCGATACATGATGGCATCGTGCACCCATTCGCGGCTTTCCTCGAAAATGCTCTGTAGTTGCTCTAACAAAGGCTTAGCAATATATTCATCCAGAACCACGACACGGTAGTTAACCTCTTTGGTCATCTGGGCCATGAGTTCTAAATGATTTAAGGTAAGCTCCTTTGCAACCTGTAGCTGATGCTCAAGCTCTTTATTCTTAACATCAAGTTCCTTGTTTAAGGTGTCAAGCTTTTGGTTTCTAGTATCAAGAGCCTTGTTCAGAGCACCAAGCTTATTATTCTTGTGTTCAAGCTTCTTATTCTGATGCTCAAGTTTTTGGTTTCTAACCTCTAAGGTCTGGTTCTGCTTATCTAAATCTGCAACCTGCTTTTGGGACGCAACCAACTCCTGCCTGGCGCTGTGTAAAAGTGCCAACAGTTCTTCCTTGCTCAGGTTCTGTAAATCGTCAGTTGCGGACATAAAAAGCCTTTTTGTAAATGTAGTTACATAAATATGAAAATAGCCTGTAAAATCACCTCATAAAGGTGATTTATAAGCTGTTTTGTTATGCTTTTTATTATACTACATAACAGCCGAAAAAACAAACTTTTTTGATATTTAACTAATTGTTATTCAAGACTTTTTAGATCAAATTTAGCCCAATTTTCAGCCCTTCATAAATCTAGTCCTTTTGACCTCAATTTCATCACCATCTAAGTACCTCTCAAGCTCCTCTTTTGACAACGTTTTAACAGCAGGACCGGTGATTTTAGTCATCAAAGTTTGGAAGCAGCCTTGATGTAGCTTCCTGGAAATAAGCAGTGAGCCTTTTTCATCAGCATGGATAAT
>CAVJLP010000149.1:0-3113 GCA_963650525.1 Firmicutes bacterium CAG:534 | reverse complement strand
ATTTGTACAATTTATAACCGCGCAGTTCCTGACGTCCGCCTAGGATGATTTCGTCAATACCATCACCATCAAAGTCGTGCTGTGCAAGATAGAATTCTTCACTTGCAGACAGAGAGCATTCTCTCAGATCATCATCACATACCGAAGGATCGTTAGTCTGATGCATATTATAGAAATTTACATCATAGTTTAGTGATTTTGCAGGACGGCCTATCTCAAGCTTGTAGTGACCGTGATCATATAAAAAAACGATACGCGCCTTCACATCTCCGCACTCATAGGCTGCGATCATCAACTCCTCATACACAGAGGGGGCATGCTTGGCCGCATCATAGGGCCCGGCAATTATCTTGGCTCCTGGTAAAAAAGTCTTGTGCCCATCTGCGTCAATCTTGTCCTTATCGTATTCAATTTTTTGATCAGAAACTCTGATATCAGGAGATACTGCCGCGACCATGGGATTGACAATTGGATCATCGTAATGCTCGACAAAATAGCTATTACCGACTCTGGAGACGGCCTTGTAAACAGCCAAAGTTTCCTTATACCAGTTAATTAGACATTCACTGCTTTCACAGTCACCGCGTAATTTAAAACGCATTTTGGCAAAATTCTTTAAATTATCAGAATTGCCTGATGCAATACGGGCTGCCTTAAAATAGCTTTTAAGCTCATCATCGAGAGCTCCAAGCTCTGGAAGAGCACAGATCTCTTTTTCTGCATACCCTGAAGCCTTGGTGCAGTCAAAGGATACGGCAGATGCATGTTTAATTCCTAATAGGAAAAAAAGCGTTATGGCAAAAGCTGAAAGCTTTTTTGATTTCATAAAACGATCCATATTCTTTAGCCTTGTGAAGCCTCGTACTCCTGAGTACGCTGCTCAAGCTCTTCTGATTTCTCAAGCCACTGCATTTCAAGCTCATCATTTAATTCTGCAAGCTCGGCACGCTCCTTTAAAAGGCTCTCCACCTTTTCCTTATCCTTTTCATAGAGGGAAGGATCAGATAAAGCTGCATCAAGCTCCTCAAGTTTTTTGCGATTTGCAGTCATTTTCTTATCAAGCTTTTCAATTTCTACCTTCAGAGGACGCAGTGACTGTCTAAATTCGGCATCTGCTTTCTTCTGATCTCGATTCTTGCGTCCTGACTGCTCGCTATTTACCTGCTCAGCCTGGGCCTTGGCAGATAATGAGGGGCCCTTGGCAGCTCTTTTTTGCTCGGCATATTCACGGTTACGCTGCGTTAAAAGCTTCTGATAATCATCAAGATCACCTGAGAATTCCTCAATATGTCCCTCATCTACCAGCCAGAATTTCTCTGAGATGGCCTCCAAAAGATAGCGATCATGGGAAACTAAGATTAAGGCTCCAGGATAGGAGGCCAGTGCCACAGATAAAGCCTCACGCATATCGAGATCTAGGTGATTGGTAGGCTCATCCAAAAGTAGCAGATTAGGCTTTTGGTAGGCTACAAGACACAAGGCAAGGCGAGCCTGCTCACCTCCTGACATGGTCTTTACAGGAGAGAGGGCCTTATCACCTGAAATGGAGAAAGAGCCTAGATAGGATCTAAGATCCTTATCCTTGGCCTTGGGATCAAGGGCGCGCATATGATCAAGTGCCGTGCTTTCACCCTTTAGACTTTCAAGCTCATGCTGGGCAAAGTAACCAATTTTTACGCCCTTACCTAAAGTTACTGTGCCATGTACGGGAGAGAGAGCTTGACATAGAGTTTTAATAAAGGTTGATTTACCCTGACCGTTTCGACCGAGAAGTCCTATTCTGTCACCTGCAAGCAACATTAAATTGATATTTTTGATAATAATATCGTGCTCTGAGTACCCGGCATCTAAATTGGTGATGGTTGCAAGCACATCAACCGTTCTTTCAGGATCTTGAAAAGCAATTGAATAGGGGGATTCCTCCTGAGTTACTGCTGTAAGCTTTAAGCGGTCGATTGCCTTTAGCATGCTTTGAGCCTGCTTGGCCTTAGATGCCTTGTAACGAAAGCGCTCGACAAAGCTCTGCATGTGTGACAGCGCAGCCTCTTCTTTGGCACGGGCGGCCTTTTCATTGCGGATGCGATCAGCTCTTAATACCTCATAGGCTGAATAATTGCCCGTATACATTACAAGCTTGCCGGCCTCAAAATGCATGATATGCGAGGCAAACCTGTCGAGGAAGTCACGATCATGGGAGATACATAAAACTGTTCCCTGATAAGCTCGAAGCCAGTTTTCAAGGAAGATCACCGTATCTAGATCAAGATGGTTGGTAGGCTCGTCAAGTAGCAGCAACTTTGATTTGCATATCAAAGCCTGGGCAAGATTTAAACGCATTCTCCAGCCACCTGAAAATTCTTTAACCGGCTTTTGCATTTCCTCCTCAGAAAAGCCTAGTCCGTGCAAAAGCTCCTGTGCCCGCGATCTTATGGTCCATTCACCACCTAGTCCCAGAGCCTCCTCAGCTAGTGCAATCTTATCTCCATTGCCCTCAAGATAGGCTCTGTCACGGCGTTCACGCAACGCCATCAGTTCGTGATCACCTTCAATAACGTATTGCTCTGCACTTATATTAAGTGCTGGCGTCTGCTGTGCAACAGAGGCAATGCTCATATCCTTAGGAACACTAATTGAGCCACTTTCAGATTGAACATCACCCATAATGGCGGCAAAAAGCGAGGACTTGCCACAGCCGTTACGGCCAATGACACCAACTTTTTGCCCAGGATAAACAACTGCATTTGCGTGATCGATAAGCACACTGGTGCCACGCATTAAAGTAAAGTCAGAAATTGAGATCATAAAAAAGGCCCAAGCATAACCTTGGGCTACAAGCTTAATTTAACTTTTTATAGGATTGAGTAAGAGTTACGCCAGTGTTAACTCTAATGATTCTTACAGATAAAACAGGATTGCCACCGGTTTTCTTAATTACACTTACTGCAAGATAGGGAATATCGCGCTGACGACATTCACGCACAGTACGAGGAATAATGGTGGAAGATCCGGCGTTTTGAGCAACACTTTCTACATTGGCATCTGATACAGGAGTAAAGTTGCCAGATTTTTGAACGGCATTTTTTATCTCAGATGAAACATCGCTGACGCAGTCC
>CAVJLP010000148.1:1537-3200 GCA_963650525.1 Firmicutes bacterium CAG:534 | reverse complement strand
GAAGTAAGACAGCGTTGGCAACTTTGCGAATTTCATCGGTGGTTCTATAAGAAACTCTAAGTCTGGTACTTCTACGACCAGAGATGTTAATGCCACAGCTACGCAATGATCCAACACGCTTGTAAATACGTTGCCTTCCGTCTCCTGCAAGAAAGATAAAAGGCTCTCCACTTTGTGCATTCCTACATAACATGGCTAAAAGCTTAAACGCTTCATTACCTAGATCCTGAGCTTCATCTACAACCACTGCATGATAGTGACTCAGCCCCGGATTATGCTCCAGAATATGAATAGCGGTAAAACATGCATCTTCATAAGTCATGATCCCCTTGGCAATCATGCTCGTACGCATAGTTTCAAAAACAGGCCAAATTTCCTTGCGCTGATTACGGCTTAGAGAAGTTCCTCTGCCTAAGCGTTTTACCCGCAAATACTCTTTTTCATCAGTGATCTCATTTGGAAGAATAATGCGCTCCCATTCTTCCTCATAAAAGCTATCTGATAGATCTAGCTTATAGGGGATAAGCTCCTTGGCCTCCTCCCAACAACTTTCATATATAGGCTTAGATGCATACACGATCTCCTTTTTAACGTCATTTTGCTTAAGGAATGAGACCAACCATGAATCAAAGTTTTTAACTTCAATTCTTTGCATTTCATCGGGATCGCAAAGCTTTTTAAGCATCGATTCAATATCGATAGATAAATTTTTGGTATAGGTTACAAAAAGGAGTTTCTCATCTTTTGGCCAGTGTGATGATTTTACTAACTGAGCTGCACGATGAAGTGCTACCACCGTCTTGCCAGTACCGGCAGCGCCTCGTACAAGCATAGGAGCTAGAGGCCTTGCTCCATCTAAGTTGTTTTTTACAAGATCCTCTTGCATAGGATGTAAGAAGATGCGCCATTTTTCAGTACCAGCATTAATAATATTCTTAATGACATCATCACTCTCGATAACCTTAAAGCTACGACGACTGCGCTTGCTCTTAAATGCACTTACAGGATCGCTACCTATAGATTTATCACCATCAGCATAGGCTGCTTTAATATCATCAATACTGTCGCCATCTGCAAGCCACATCAATGATTCATAAACATCTGCAGGAAGATTTTTACTAATAGCTTCAAGCTCATGCTTATTTTGAAGTCTCGAAACCACTGACAAAATATTTTTAGGCACACCTAATGACAAGAGATCATCATCTGTCACACCATCAAAAAGCGTAACTGTTTTCTCAGTTTCATTTGGCGACAAAGCCTGTACTACTGGCTCTACCTTATTTTCCTTACCTTGGCTTAATTCGTCATCGTTGCTTTTAACCGGTAAGGTTTCATATAGCTGTATGCTGTGAGTAATAGGATTGAATTCACAGGTATGACGATTGGCCCAATCATAAGCGTCATCATGAGCTGCTACATGCAAAAAGGTATAGATACAATTGCCATCATCATTATTGCTACTGATTTTGACAAAGATTACTCGGAAGTTATCATCTACGCGAGCTGAGTAATACATGCTAGCCTTAGCATTAAGTTTCTCGATATTAAGCCCGTTTAAACTAGGATGTTCACGTACTTTTGATAAAAAAGCCTGCAATTTTTTTCTAGTATTAGCAGTAAGCTTTCCTAACTGGTCAAAAAAATCATCACTAAATGCCAG
>CAVJLP010000148.1:0-1527 GCA_963650525.1 Firmicutes bacterium CAG:534 | reverse complement strand
CCTTTCATATAAAATCCTTTCACTCACTTTTTAACAAGGCATCATTTAAAGCATCTTGCCATGAATCATCAGCTGTAGAAATAATCACAGCATTAGATACATAACAGTCTGAAAGCCCAGAGCTCTTTTTATCACTTGCAATCAAGAAGACTGTCCTTGCGTTAAGCTCCCATTTAAGTCCCTGTTCACCATCGACCACATCAAAAAGATCTGCTATTGGAACTGGAAGCTTCTGCCTATCTAAGGAACTTACAGCTTGTATGAAGGCATCAAAGTATTCTTCATCTTCAGAGAACATCTCAAAAAGATCTTGCCAAGGATCACTAAGATTATTTGATAGCTCAAAGTTATTTAATGAAGATTTATCTTCTGCTCTTGTGCGATATTCTTTAAACAACAAATCATCTTGGTTGCTTGTAGTACACGCCCAAAATTCATCTGCAAACTGCAGTACATTTGTTAATTGCCAATAAGCAATCCAACGCTGATGTAACTCCTGATCCTCAGTAATATTTTCAGCACCATATGGCTCATCATTAATGGTTAAAACTATAGGCAATGAATATTGAGATGTTTTGTGCTCCGCAGATATTGTTTTTATTAATTTAGATTCAATTTCACAATTATTTATAGAGCTACTAAACCAAGCATTCATCTCTTTCCAACCATCAGGATGAGCCTCTTTTAAAAGCTTAGAGGTGTTAGAGGATGGCTCTTTATTAGCCTTAAATGATAAGGTTGCAAAACTTACTGCATCCTTCATGCAATCCTCAAAGCCAACAGGATCACACATCCATGCAATAAGACGCTCTAATGATGAAGATTTATTTTGCAAAAGTTCAGTAACAGCATCTTCACCATCACCTAGTTTTCCAAACAACTTAACATAAACACTTTTGGCTTTGTCTTTACGCGTAGTATTTATTAATGACGCTGCATAATTTTGCAAAGACTCTATATTCATAGGATCTAATTGAAAATCTTGCCACACAAAGGACCAGACCAAAAAGCCCTTATTCAATAGATATTGACGTTTTTTACTGTCATCTGCCAAAATTAACTTATGAACTCCCCAGCCATCAGTAAAAATATATGCAGTCTCTCTATACCCTCTATTTTTAAGAAGATTTTTGATCACTCCCAAATGAGGCGTGATCATAAAATCAGGGCGCACGATGTTACGTCCTTGGTCATTGATATCAATCTGAGGCGTAATGATCCACACAAGATCCTCTGATGGGAGCTTATATTCCTCATTATCAGCATCAATGATGGCTTGCAATCTTTCCTTGGCACCTGCGGCAAGTCTAAAGGTAAGCTGCCAACATTCCTTACCATCCTTGGTAAGCGCCTTGGTACTTTGAATGCAATATTTAGATTTGCTAAGTGCTGGAATAAAGCGCTTTTCAAGCTCAGACATGTAGTCGTCTTTAAGAGAGCTTATGGCAGCCTGCTTATATTGCGATGCATTAAATGACACAATATTACGCATCACTCTCTCAGCAGAACTTCTTGAAATATTCTGTC
>CAVJLP010000147.1:0-3207 GCA_963650525.1 Firmicutes bacterium CAG:534 | reverse complement strand
CTGGGATGGCGTCCGCGATACCACTATCTGGGTCATGAGTTCTGCTACTCTTAAGAACAAGCTTAACGAAGAGCAAAGACAGATGGTTAAGGATTGCGCTCAGCGTGCTTTGCAGTGGGGTAATGATTACTTGGCAAAGAGCGAAGATGACATCATTGCAAACCTTAAAAAGAAGGGCGTGATCTTTACCGAGCTTACCCCTGAGCAAAAAAACGTATTCCGTGATGCCTGTTCTGGTATCTACAAGGATTACGAAGGCACTATCGGCAAGGATGTCATCAAACTATTCACCAAAGGTTACCTTGAGGATTAACCATGTTAAAACACATCTGGAAATATTTTGAGGAATACCTCTGCGCTATAGCACTGGTAATCATGGCACTGGTGACCTTCATCAATGTCTTCTCAAGAAAGGTTGAATTTATCAACCTGTCATTCACACAGGAATTAGTTACCGCACTGTTCGTGTGGGTATGTTGTCTGGCTGCGGCCTCCGCATTTAAAAGCGATTCCCACATGGGATTTTCATACCTTACCGACAAACTGACCGGTGGTATTAAAAAGCTCCATACCTACGTAAGAGCAGTACTTATCACCACTAATTTCGTGATCTGGTTTGTCTATGGCTGTGGCATGGTATGGCGTCAGGCTCATTACAACATGCTAACAGGCGTGCTTGAAATGCCAATCTGGATGATCGGTATTGCAATCCCAGTATCTGCAGTACTTTCAATTCTAAGACTGTGGCAATGCACATTCTTTGGTAAACAACAGGATCTTGAGCAGGAGAACAACTAATGACCGAGCTAATCTTATTCGGCAGTCTTGCCGTGATGATCTTTATCAACATTCCGATCGCAATCGGCCTTGGACTTGCCAGTATTCTCACGCTCATCTATGTAGGCGACCCTTTGGGCGTAGTACCGGCTATGATGCAGGCAACCGTACAGAAATTCACTCTGCTTACGATCCCGCTATTCATTCTGGCAGGTGCCATCATGGACAAAGGAGGAATTTCAAAGCGTCTTGTGCGCCTTGCTAACTGTTTCTTTGCTGGCGTCCACGGTGGTCTTGGTATTGTATCCGTCATTGCAGCAATGTTCTTTGCCGCAATATCAGGATCAGGTACCGCAACCGTAGCAGCTATCGGCTCTGTATTGATCCCTGCCATGGCAAAGGAAGGCTATGACAAAGGCTTTGCCTCAGGCCTATCAGCAATTTCAGGCTCACTAGGCACCGTGATCCCGCCGTCAATTACCTTCATTATCTACGGCATGATCACAGGCGAATCCATCGGTGATCTGTTCTTTGCAGGTATCGTACCCGGTATTATCTTCGGTGGCATTTTGTGCGTATACACCTATTTTATTGCCAAGAAGAACAAATGGGGCGGCGAAGGCCATATGGCATCAGGCAAAGAGATCTCCGTAGCTTTCTTTGATGCACTCCCAGGCCTATTCTCTCCTATCATCGTATTAGGTGGTATTTATTCTGGTCTGCTTACTCCTACCGAGTCTGCTGCCGTTGCAGTAATCTACTCTTTCATCGTTGGTGCATTCATCTACCGTGAATTAAACATTAAAAGCTTCCTGCAATCACTGTTCTCTACCGGCAAAACCACTGGTATCATCCTGCTTATCATCATGAATGCAGGTATCTTCTCATGGGTCTTAACCGAGCAGGGAATTGCCGCACGCCTGACCTCCTATGCAATTTCAACAGTTGAGAGCAAGATTGTGATGTTGCTCATCATCAACGTCGTCTTCCTGCTGGCAGGTTGCGTAATGGACAACACCTCAGCACTGTTCATTCTAGTCCCTATCGTTATGCCTATTGCCAAGGCCATGGGTATCGATATGATCCATCTAGGCGTGATTCTGGTGTTGAACCTCTCTATTGGTCAGGTAACACCTCCGGTTGGACCAAACCTCTATGTGGCTGCCGATATTGCCAAATGCAAGTTTGAAAACATCATGCGCGGTGTCGCTCCTTTGCTACTGGTTTCAATTGTTGCACTGCTCATCGTAACCTTCGTACCTGCACTTTCACTGTGCCTCATCTAGGTTACTTACTTTAGCTTTAAGAGAGCCTGCTCCTTTGGGGCAGGCATTTAAATTAGATTGTCAGTCAAAATTAAGGAAAGCTTATGACAGACAAAGTACTTATAAACGTAGCCCCAGTTGCAGGCTCCTGCACGAAAATTATTCCAGAGAAGATCGCAGAGGACGTTCTTAACTGCTACCACGCAGGTGCGGCTATGGTCCATCTGCACGTTCGCAATGAACATGGTACTCTCACCACTGATACAAAATTACTGGAAGAAACACTGCGTCTTATCCGCAAGGACAGCGACATAATCATTGAAGTCTCTACCGGCGGTATCTCCAATATGAATATTGCAGAGCGTTGTGCTCCGGTACCACTTGATCTGGTGGAATGTTGCTCTTTAAATGTAGGCTCAACCAATCTTAATGGCGCGGTCTACATCAATATCCCCAAGGATGTTGAATACTGCATCGGTGAGCTTTTAAAGTATCACAAAATCCCAGAGGTTGAGACCTTTGAAATAGGACACACCTCCTATATGCAAGAACTCATGGCCAAATATGAATTCCAGCGCCCGGTACTATTCTCTGTAGTATTAGGCCATCCCGGTGAAGCACCTGCTACCCCCAAGGCATTGCAGGCCATGGTGGATTTCATTCCTGATAAAACTCTCTGGGGAATTACCCACGCACATCGTAAGAACTTTGGAATTATTGCTCAGGCTCTAGGTATGGGAGCTAAGACGGTACGTGTAGGCTTTGAAGACAGTAATTATCTTGATGAGAATACTCAAGTTGATACCAATGCCCCACTGGTAGAGAAAACCGCCACCTTAATCCGTGCTATGGATAAAGAAGTCATGACACCTGCTGATGCGCGTAAACTTCTTCACATAGGATATTAAAAGAATAAGTTTAGGACCTTCCATCACGCAGGTCCTTTTAGTCTTTAAACAAGGCACAATTCTATGCCATGATCTTGCACAAGCTTTACTGCCTGATCATCTAACGCCTGATCAGAAATCACCACATCAAGAGCATCCAAGGAAAAGGCGATAAAGGTTGCTACCTTGCCGTATTTTGACGAGTCACAGATCAGCACATGCTTTTTCGAGGCCTTTAATACCGCCTGCTTTACCGCTACCTTCCCAATATCAGGAGT
>CAVJLP010000146.1:0-3219 GCA_963650525.1 Firmicutes bacterium CAG:534 | reverse complement strand
TGAGCTGGAGTTTTCACTTGATGGTGGCAAGTGAATTCTGAACTCTAAGTTTAAAGAGAATTCATAGCTCCAGCTACCAACTAGTTGTCATTATTTTCTTCTATCGATGCATCGTCGTTCTTAATTTTTATTTCATTACTTTCATCAAGGTTGTTTTCAGTATTGTTTTCAATATCGTCTTCAATGTTATTTCTATCCCCAACTGCAGCAACTGGAGAAATCACTCTTTCATTTTCTTGATCCTTATAAACAAATTTTTGTGCAGTGATTTCTGTTTTAGCAGATGCCACTGATATAGTTGAAACACATGGTAAAATCAGTCCACTTGCACCTTGGGATGCTTTGAACCCTGCTGCTATCATAGACCATACACATTTTAAATAAGTTACATATAAAACAGCTTGCTCATACTTGCGTCTATTTATGTTGTCACCTGGATTTAAAGTTTGTGTTTCTTCTTTATTGCTTATGTCAATAGATTCAAATACTGTTTTTATTATTTGCAAAATATAATCTACTAACGAAAATAGAATTCTTGCGATATTATCAGCAATGCCAAATCTAGCTTGGATATATCCTGGTTGATTACTACTTGTTTTCCCTGATTTTGCAGTGTTATAGATCTGTGCTGCTCGTTGGACAGATCCTGTTGGACCAAAACTCATATCCCAAAATTGAGATGTGGCACTTTTCTCACATTTTTTGTAAATTTTAGCTGCGCTTTCTTTATCCTTTCCATTACCTGCAATGATGATATCTGAAATAGTTTTTATTGCACATGTAGCTATGTTTTTTGATTGCTCTACTTTTCCTAAAGTCTGTAACGTTATATCAGAGCCTACTACTTTTACCCATCCAAAGCCTAAGGTTATGCCAGAGCCTAAGGGACCATTTAATGATAATTGATTGTTTCCATTTAAAGATACATTAAAAGCAGATGCAGTTATACCGTTATATCCCTCTACACATAATTTTGAGGATATAAATTCAGCACTGTTATTACCTTCTTCATCAGGTATATAACCAAGGGTTGTTGCTCCTGCATTGATGGTTGTTCCCGCAGCCTTAGTTTCTATGTAGCTTTGGCCTACAGCTGTTTTTATTGATCCACTTGATTTGATAATAATACTTGGCGAATTTAACGTAATAGACTTCCTGCCGTTTATTGTTACATTATCAGCACTTATATCATGATCTCCTTCATCACTGCTAAAGAGAAAGCCATCCTTATTACTCAGAGTTTGAATCTGTTTGGTTACTTCTTTTATGTAAGAAATTTTGCAGTCATTAACTATATCTTTAGCAAGTGTCTTGAAACTTTCCAGCCTACTATTTAAAGCATCTCTGCATTGTTTTACATTTTTTAATTCAACAGGCGCATCATCTGTGAGGGTACTGTCTTTATTAATGTAAGTATCCAAAAAATGGCCATCCTCATATTTGCTGTATAAGGCTGACAAAGCATTTTGTAGATTCTTTAAATCATTTTGATAGTTGGCGTACGCTTTTTTTACATCATTCCTGTATTTATCAAGATAAGTCTCATCATGTAAAGAAGCATTGCCACTATCTAAGGCCTGCATGATCACTGCATCTTCAACTGCCTGAGCGCTAGTTTTTAGCAACGAATAGATATACTCTTCATTTGAGCTGTAGGTTTTAAGTGATATTGATGAGTTAGCACCTAAATTGAAGATATCCTTGCGCTCAGCCTCTGATTTATCATCAGTCACACTCAGATGATGCGGGACATAGCCATACAGATAGTATGAGCCTCCTTTTGAAAGAACCATAATACGTTGACCTTGAAAGATGCTTTTAACAGTTGAGCTGTCTGCATCAATTAAGGAATGCACCTCAATTACGGTGTTACTGTTTTTGCCTGTGAGCAAAGCATAAAACAGATCGTTATCTTTGCCCTTATCATCGACATAGACTGCAGGCTTATTGTTATTGACCTTACCGTCCTTATCACAGGCTTTTGCCTCAATGATATCAATGTCTTGTTTAGTATCTAATGTTTCAGTTTTGGCTATTTCTTGGTGAACAAGGCACCCTAGCTCTGTCTTGGAGTCAAATTCAAAATAATCACCATCTGACTTGTCATCAAGCTCCTCAAATTCAGGATGATCTACTAGCTCAATACAGTTTGTTTTAAGCTGCACTGTATTTTTCTGAGACTTGCTTTTAAAAGTTGAAATATCAGTGATGATATTTTCTACCACATATTTTGAGCTGATGCCATCAATATCAGAATCTAAAATAAGTCCCGGCTTTAGTCTGATATCCTGTACGCAATGAGCGCTAAGCTTAGGATTTACTGCAAGATTTCTGATGCATAAATTCTTATAGATAAGCTTAATCTGACTTTCTTTTATGCCGCTTATATCAGTGCGATCTGTTTCAATGTTTAGCCAGCTATTTTTTAGATTCTTAGCAAGAATACTAGCATCTTCAAATTGGATAGAGCTCTTCTTAAGAGTACTATCAGCCATATAGACATAGTCTGTATCATTGCCTGCAATATTCAGATCATTAGTGCAATGGAGCTCATTTTTTTTATTATTGCTCTGATCATCGGATTTTTTATTATCTTTCTGAGCATTTAAAAAATAGTTTTGAGCATCGGAAAAGATGAGCTTGACGCCTTTTTGCTCATCAAAATCAAAAATATAATTAATACCGTACGCAATTAATATACGATTAAAGAAAGATAAGGTTGGCTCCTGTCCTCGCTGTATTTTCAAAGTCTTGGTTTCAAGTTTGGATAAATCTTTGATCTTTGAAATATCAAGCTTAAATAGAAGAGGATTATTTACTTTTGATCCTTCGTTTTTATCTTGCGTATTTTCTCTGCTTAAAAGCTTACAAAGTATTTGAGAAATATTAGAAATTTCAGGTTCACTAAAAATAGTCTGTTTGTTTTTTAGGCGTGCAAGCGGTGATTCAAGACTTAGCTGATACTGATAATATTGTTCTTTTTTGTCATCAGAATTTACTTTTTCTACTTTGGGCAAATTCGTAACAGTTTTAATTAATGCCCATACAGTACGCGTATCTGCTGATCTAAAATCTTCTGAATTTTCTGGTTGTTTTTCATAAATATAAAGAATTTGGTAGCTAATCTTTACATATAGATAATTTAAATCAAGCTTGCCAAAATTTACAGCTTTTTGTGTGATCAGATTTAATATTCCGGTATATGGTTGTGATATACCC
>CAVJLP010000145.1:0-3340 GCA_963650525.1 Firmicutes bacterium CAG:534 | reverse complement strand
TGCAATCTCAGCAGTCTGATTATCAGATAGCTTATAGGAGAGGATTTTTCTTGAGTGGTTATCCAAGAATACCTGCAAATAAGCATGGCACTTCACTCCCTGAGCATTAACGCAGACATCAGGGAATTCCTTAACGTCGCATTGAACCTGCTCTAAACGATGAGCTTTACGATAACGACCAAAGATCTTTCGTCCCTTGTTTTTCTCCTCCTTGCGCAAGTCACTTAAGGTAACATGAGCCATCTGCAGGTGACGTTGCATAGTTGCACGCTTGATAAAGCCCTTCCACTCAGGATGCTCGCTCTCTAAAATCATAATGATATTTACAACACTGATGGTTGGATCATCTCTTCTAATCTCAATTGCGCGGGCTAATGCGGTTTCAAAGCCAGCAAAGAGCTTAACGTGATTGCCAGAGCCTTTGTATTTAGGTGCAAGGCCGTTAAGCTTTCCTTCATCGTATTGTTTAAGGTAATTCTTCACCGTAGCCTTGCTGATGTTGTTTGCTTGAGCAACTTGGCTTATATGACGACGACGCTCCTTCGCATCCATCGCAATCAGCGGCGCAATTATGCGGAGCTTGCGGTCAATGTGTTCATTTTTTCGCTCTTGATCCATGGAAAATACTCCCAAATCCCGTTAAATATCACGGTATGGCTGTACTTTCTTCCAAAAATCCCAAGGCGGATAGATTAAGTATTCTCTATTTCGAGGACAAAACTCAGAGAGCACCATACGTAACATCCAAGTTAAACGGTGAGTAACTTCCTTGCAGTAATAATCCCCATGTTTAAGCCATCCGTTCACTGCTCTTTTCCCGTTTTGGTAGAAGTGATTAAGACAAGTCTGGGTATAAAATGCTTGAAGCTGGGTTCTAAAACGGATGAGGTAGGCAAGGTAACTTTTAGATTGCTTGGTATTAAGGAGGTCTAATAGATAGCTCCAGAGCTCTTTATATCGTTTCTTGAGTCTTTTAAACAGAGCTGAATGTCTGGTGGCTTCCTTAAATTTATCTCCCATGCAACGGCCTTTAAATCCAAGCTTATTAAGCTCCTCTTGGGCAAGTGCCAAATCATTCATGATGTTGACATCTATGCGCAAGTAAGGTGCCATAAAGCTTGGCAAAATCACATGGGTGGCACCATCCTGATATCCAGGCTGCTCATCACTGTCACTTAAGTGGTGAGGACAATCAGTGTTGGTACATTGCACTATGGGTAGAATGTAATCGATGATGCGGTCTGCTTTTAGATCATGAAATCCGCGATGATAGCGGTCCTTATAGACTATGACCGTACTGCCGCAATGAGGACATCTGAGCTTCTCTAAAACACCAGGCTTAAAAAAGGCATCAATGAGGACATGGCCTTTATCATTTTTTCCTTTATTGGTGAAAATTAAGTCATCTCTGGATATAATGATCATTGCGTTATGCGCAGCGATCATCTGGAGAGGTTCCAAGTTCTAGCAGATGATCGCACCCTCCAAATAAGAAAGCCCGAAACTCCCATCATCATATTCAAAGTACGTTGCCAATGCCTTGAGTTGGACCACGTTTTAAGCAATTCAACACACACATTCACGCGTAAATATCAGTGCCCCTTCGGACAGTACAGTGGTGAAGGAAGGATCCGAAAATAGTCAGCTAGAGGGGAATAAGGTTGCGGCGGGCTCATAGGTGCTTCGGATAGAACTGAGGCAGGACAACCAACGGAAGCGATCCTATGGGGAAGGAATACCAGCTTTCGGTACATATACAAGTGGTACTTGCTCCAGCACTGTAGCCCTCAAAACTCCTGTGATCTGAGGGCGGAAATATTGATTTTGCTGTCAGTGACGTTGTGATTGCGGAAAAGCCCCATATTAGGATCTGAGGAACTGCAAAAAATAGATGAGCAAAATAGGCTGTAATGAATAAAAATAGATGAGCAAAAAATGATCAGATTAGATTAGCACTGACATCCTTTTTATTAAAGACTGCATACATGCCATAGACATTAGCACTCTCTACCTTATCAAACTCTGCAATCACACCTACGTTATTGGCTCTATAACCTACTCCATCATGCTGTCTTGATTCATGCATGCCAAAGGGTTGTACTCTTGTATAGATGCCATCTTTTAGTAAGGATGACTTTAGTATAGAATCCTCTCTAAAGCTTAAGTTTTGCTTTTGTGAGGTAAAGATACTTTGAGTAAGCTCCTCATATACATTTGGCTTTAAGCTGTTTAATGCATTAGTTACTGCATTTCCATTAGGCATGAAGTCTATAGCACTGTATAGTCTCTCCATGTTGGAGCCTTTATTTGGATTAGAGCTTTGTAAGGCTTTAGCTAAAGATAAAGCATTACTATCTTGAGCATACTGGGCATAATCTCTTTCATAACCTAAGGTGATGACATCAGAGCTTTGGGTAAGTAAGGAAATACTATCTCCTTGGGCATTAGTTGTAATGACATTACCTCTTAAGGTAGGTGAGAGATTATAGACCTCAGCTTTAAGAGAGCCTTCTAAAGCCTTGGCATCTACAAACTCACCTAAGGTATAACGATAGTTGCTATCTGTTCTATAGTAGCCCTCTTGCAAAGGTACGATAGCTAAGGTTCCGCCTAATGATGCTTTACCATCATCAACACTACTTGCGCTTAATACTGAGCGTGCATTTGATGAGCTATTCTCATGAGCTGATACGGTAAGCTTACTGTGACTATCCTGTGCACTGCCTACTCTCATCTCTAAGGTACCACTGTCATTTTGGGTATAGTTGCCTGTAATATTGATACTTGCAATTTTGCCGTCTGCTGTCCCTACAGTTAAGGTGCCAGAGTTTGTAAATGAGCCTAAGCTTGTGTCTGCAACATAGTCACTTTCATAGGCTTCATAAGGAGTAAGGTCACTCTTTAAGGTTAAGGTATAGTCCTCATTGGTAATAACCTTGGCATTCTCTGCAATATCTACTGACAATGTATTAACACTATCACTGCTTTGTAGCTTTGAGAGTGTTGCTGTACCTGAAGCTATATTTAGACGTGAGTTCTTAGCTGCATTGATAGAGCCTGCGTAAAGGACATTATTGCCTTTAAAGTTAATGTCAGTTACTAAGGATGGAACATACTCTGATGGGTTAATGTTTTTTCCATCGTATTGCAAGGCAAGGTAGTAGTAGATATTGTTCACATCGCCTACATCACCAAAGCCATCTTTCCACTCAGAGCTTATATTACCGATAATGTTAGCACTATCAGTAAACTCAAGCTCTTTTACAAAGGCATTCTTGGAGATATAGATAGCATTCTTATTGCCGATGACATCGCCTGATATGGAGACTTTGTTCATCAA
>CAVJLP010000144.1:0-3356 GCA_963650525.1 Firmicutes bacterium CAG:534 | reverse complement strand
GCTGTGCTGATGTTAAGGTCGGGGTAGAATGTATAGCATGCGCATTGGGACTACTGGGCGAATAAATTTTCATGCGTTCGCCCTGGCAAGACTGGTAATAAGCTCTTAAAGAAAGTCTTATACATGTGCGCCATTGCTCGCTTTTCCCAGATAAGGAGAGTTGATCTTGAGCATACATCCAAAATCTCCAAGCTTGCAGATAATGATGCTTTCTCAAACAAAAAGCTCATCTGTGCTATCGCTAATCGTTTAGCCAGAGTTGCATGGACGGTGTGTAAGAGTAAGACGACTTATGATGCCAAGAAGTGTCAGTTGCTTGGCTGATTATTGTTAAACCAAGCAAATATTTAACTTGCTGCCACGAATTCTGCCTGACAGGTATTTTAACCGTTTCTCTCCTCGTTACAGGCAGGAGCAGTGCTGTAGCCTCTAAGGATGTTTTAACCCTGTGGGATTAAAGCCCATGCTTGATTACTGTCCTAAAGACTACAGGTTACGGATTTTGGGTAAGACTGTTTAAAACAAAGCGCCTTTTAGTGATGAAACTCAAGAAGGTTAAGTTAGCCCCATGCTTAAAATCCCACTGCATCGAACATTATTCTGTAACCCTTAATTACAAGGGAGGACGTACTTATAGATTTGGTCGTGTAAAGACAGGTTTAGGTTTTAGATCGCATCCATACCGATGCGGTCTCTTTTGAGGAATGCTCTATCAAGAGTACTGCTCAAAGGCAACGGTGTAGGAAAAGGATGAAGGCTAAACTGTGTCAAACCACTTTAAGTGAATTATCCCTCTTTCCAGCCACCGAGGTGATGGTAAGAATGTCAATAAATCTGATTAAATTCGCTGCTTGAATTATCCCTCTATCATCACCGGCCTTTTGAAATTGCGGACTTTCTGCAAGTACTGAGAATGCTGAAGGTACCGTTAAAAAGAAAACTAGCACGAGAAGGTGGCATTAGGTGCAGAGGTAAATTTGGGAGAAAAGTTATCGCATAAGATACACAAAACAAAGAGTTACACTTTTACTTATCGTATAAAGTTCTGTCCTTAATATTTCCAACCTCAAAATAGAAAAGCAGCCATTTTTATAGTATCGTTTCAAAACCAAATCACGCCACATCCATAAAGGTGTGCGCTGAAACGAACACGGCATCGCCGTAAAAACGGTGTACCAACAGAAGATCTCTACAAGATCATATACGCCTAGAAGGCAAACAAAAATGACTGCTATGACTAATAATACTAAATCTCACTGTGAAATCAACTCTAAATTTCTATCTACCCTCTTTGACAATGCCTTAATTGAGAACGGACGAGTACGTGTAGGTCTTGATTTAGCCTCAAGGTGCTATCAGCTGTGCTTTCTTAAAAAAGATCAATCACCTTGTAATATCAAGCTATCAAGACACGAATTTGAGTATTGCCTAAATGAAGCCAAGGTTCCCTTATATCTGGCATTTGAAGGATGCTCAGGAGCTTCCTTTTGGAAACAGTATATAGAGAGCTTAGGCCATAAGGTAAGACTGGTACCCACCAGTTATACCGCCGGTGTACGCGGTTATAAAACTAATAAGAGTGATGCTATTGATGCGGACATATTAAGAGAAACTCTGGGGATGAGTGGTTTTAAGGAATGTAATGCCCGTTCATTGGATGATTTATGCTTAAGAAAGCTTTATCAAACTCTACATGAGCTTGAAAAGTCCGTTCACTCCGAGGTCAATCGGGTAAAAGGTTTATTTATAGAAATAGGTTATGAAGCTCCTGTCATCAGAACCGTTGATGATTGTTTAAATGCCATTGAAGGATTTAAGAAAAATGCAGAGGAGCTTAACAAGAAACTTAGAGGAGTTCCTGTCCAGATTGTAGAAGATTGTCAGCAAGCTCTCATGTTAATGATGATCAGAAAGAATAATCTCATCAAATCCATCATTGTGCCTATGTGCAATAACGACAGACAATGTTGTGAGCTACTGCAGTCTATACCTGGGATTAATTACTACTTAGCCTTGTTGCTAAAGCTCAATATCAGCGACATCCAACGATTTAAAAGTGCCCGTGATTTAGCTGCATATTTAGGCTTCTATCCTGCTCATAGTGGAACTGGAGGAAAAATCAAAATGGGCCGCATGAGTCATGGAGGTGATCCTATTTTAAAAGGTACAGTATATGAGGCTGCGTTAGCTCTGATGCATCAAGGCAAGGGTAAGAAAAATCAGGCCAACAAGCCGAGATCAACATATATTGAAAGCATGCAGGAGAAGCATAAGGATCTCTTTAAGAAATCAGCGGTTGTAATTTCCAATAAGCTCATCCGCGTAGTCTACGGAGTACTCAGCAAGGGAGAACGCTATAACCCTGAGATAAATAAAGATTTGGGTCCCTGCAAGAAAAACAAAAGGCAAAGAGCAAGTGAACAGCTACATAAGAGATGGCGTCTAGAAGCATCATACCTGCAACGTTTAGTTATGCAATTACAAGAAATCAAGAAACCTGATGAGATTGAGTCTCAAGGCTTTTTACGTGCTTACGGTATAGAAGAACATCTCGAGTTGCAAGGGCTTGATCTAGACAAATTAGCTGACTTCATAAAGCACGAGGAAAGAGTAACTGCTCACAATAAGCAATCTAGAGAAAATGCTCAAGAGCAAAAATCCGAGCAGAGACTCTCTAGCTTTATTAACGAAGTCATAAAAAATCCGCGTGTGCTAGAAGGTATGAAGTCAGCTTGACTTTGCAAGAGAAGAACTCAAAGACAATAACACCTAGATCCCAACAACCTAATTAAGGGCCGAAGTCGCACAACACTATCTCCGTGATGCTCAGAAAATGGTTATGCAATTGATATGCTTTGAATTGAATTAGCACCGGAGATTATTTTAGGTAGCAGACATCAAGAGGATGTACTAAAGCAGGAGTACGAAAACCTGACGCTTGATCATAGAACTTAGCACTAGGCTTTTAGATATTAGGAACTGCAGGGATAACAAGAGGAATAGCTATAAAACTAAAAACAGCGGCAACAACCGCAATATGATCCCCAAAATTCAGTATGCAGATCTCGGTCTGTAATTTTTGTGTTGTCTAAAAAGGCAGGGCTGATGCGGTAAAAATTCTATGGATAACAAATAATTAGGAACAGAAATTTTTTTTAAATAATGATTAGGCAGGTATTGACACTATCCACGTCACCATATAGCTGTAGCCTGCTGTTCATTAGCAGTCTTAAGCTTATTAATTGTCTCTGCTTGTTGTTTAGAATTTGTATTAAGTGCGCTTATAACATTAGCCTGCTCTGCATTTTTATTCTTTAGATTAGAGTTTTCCTGCTCCAAAGTTTTAATACGCTCTG
>CAVJLP010000143.1:2262-3393 GCA_963650525.1 Firmicutes bacterium CAG:534 | reverse complement strand
AAGAGATATGTATAGTGACGATGAACTAAATTCTTAGAATGCAGGAGCTTAGCGAATGAGTACATCAAATTATGGTGGGTATCGTGGTAATAACGGCGGATATAAACCCAGTGGCAATCAGCAGCGTCCTGGTTCTTTGCCTGAGAAGAATTACATGGCTTTGAATAAAAATGATTATGTGGATAGAGCCGAGAAGGATATGACTTATCTTTTAAAGGAATGGAACTGTACTCTTACCACCTCTAAGATAAGAGCTATTTTGGCAATGACTGCGGAGATTTTAAATAAGGTCAACAATGCCAAAGCTCAGTCATTAGCTTCTGATTCCATCACTGATAACATCAAAAGGGATTTAACTCTACTTAGGATCAGATGTGTTTACGAGTGCGGCCGTTTTCCTGAAGTTAAGGATTTCATGACTCAAACCCAAATCCTCAAACATATAACGAATATTAAAACACTTGAGCAGTGTGAACTCTTTTGCCATTACATGGAAGCTCTTGTTGCTTATCACCGTTATCTTGGTGGTAAAGATTAACATCCTGATGCTGAACAAATTCTGAGGTTTACGATTATGTACGCAAAACTAAAAATTTCTGGGATTATTAATGTAGTAACAGGACTTCATATTGGTGGAAGCTCTGCATTTTCAGCAATTGGTGCGGTGGATAGTCCTGTTATTAAGGATCCTCTTACAGGCTTACCTTTATTACCAGGTAGCTCATTTAAGGGGAAAATGCGTACCTTGCTTGCGCGCGAGATAAATCAATCTTTTGCAAAAGATCCTAACAGAGATGATCCTCGTATACTTTCTTTGTTTGGTAGTTCTGAAAAACCAGTAAGAGTTGCAAGATTACTTTTTTCTGATGCATTAATGAGCAATTGGCCTGATTTAGAAAAGCGTGGTCTGAGCTCAATGACTGAGGTTAAATTTGAAAACACCATCAATCGTGCTACCGCAGTTGCAAATCCGCGTCAGATTGAACGTGTCGTAAGAGGTTCGTTATTCCCATTAGAATTAATCTATGAAATTAATAACGACATAATTGGTGAAGATGGCGATTTAAACACAGCGGTTTTAGCTGATATGGGGTTGATTAGCGAAGGCTTAAAGCTCATTCAGTATGACTA
>CAVJLP010000143.1:555-2252 GCA_963650525.1 Firmicutes bacterium CAG:534 | reverse complement strand
ATTTAGGCGGTAGTGGTTCACGAGGCTATGGCAAAGTAAAGTTCTGCAATATTAAAGTTGAAAATGCGATCGGTAAAACAGAGCAATCATTAATTGATAAGTGCAATGACTGCTTTAAGTTTTTTGAGACCAATAAGCTTTGAGAGTAATTCTTCATGAAGATAAGAATTTATAAATTCAGCTTTAAGTCCGATGTTCATTTCGGAGATGGATACTTAAATCAAAGTAATTGTGTGTTTAAAGCTGATACCCTTTTCTCTGCCCTTTGCATTGAAGCTATTAAGCAGGACAGGCTTAATGAGCTAGTATGCGCTACTCAAAATGGTGAAATTTATCTTTCAGATTCTTTCCCTTTTAAAGAGAAATCATTCTATCTTCCAAAGCCAACGATGCAGATCCGCAATGCAGCGGCACGAGATCCTAAACAGAGAAAAAAATTTAACAAACTAAAATACCTTCCAATGGAAGTATATGAAAGCTATTTGAATGGCTCATTTAACATTGAGAAATATGATGACCATCCAGAAAATCCATTAGGTAAAGAGCTAAGTTTTACTAAGGCTGCTGTCAGAAACAATACGGACGATACCTTGCCTTATCATGTAGGAGCTTACAGATTTAATAATGGTAATGGTCTTTATGTCATTGCTTTATTAGATGATTCTAAGGTTGCTTTGCTCGATGAATTATTCAAAGCTTTATCCTTTAGTGGAATAGGTGGCAAATTGTCATCTGGTTTTGGCAGGTTTAATCTCGAAATAGTAAGTACAGAGCGTTTTAGTAAGGTTGAACAAAAGCTGTTAGCTCATATTGGCAAAAAATCAGTGGCAGATGATAGCAAAAAGCTAATGCTTTTAAGCTGTGCACTACCTCAAGAGGCGGAGCTAGAGTCAGCTATGATCGATGCAACCTATTCTTTTGAAAAGCGTTCAGGATTTGTATTTGGCATTGGTGGTGAAGGCTTGAAGAAAAAAGATCTCTATGTGTTTGGCGCAGGATCTTGCTTTAAAAACAGTTTTACTGGGGATATATATAATGTATCTAGAGGCTCTAGTCACCCTGTATACCGTTATGCTAAAGCTTTGTTCATGGAGGTGCAAGCATGAAATTGAAGCATTACCGTGGCAAACTTAGAACTTTAAGCCCACTCTTTATTGGTAGTGGAGCCTTGTTGCTTAAGAATGAGTATGTCTTTGATGAGATAAATAACAGAATCTTTGTCATGGACATAACAAAGTTATATGAATACTTTGAACGTAAGGAAAAAACGACTGATTTTGAACATTTTTTACTTAGCAATAATGGAAATTTGAAGGATTGGTTATATCGGGCTGGCATTGATATCAAATCTTGCAGAGAATTTGCTAAATACCAGATTGAATCAACAGAGTCCATTATATCCAAGGATCATAAGGGCAGAATAAAATACTCTGATGTGCTAGCCTTTGTTAAGGATCCTTATTTGCAGCCATATGTTCCAGGAAGTAGTATTAAAGGAATGCTACGTACTGCGCTTTTAAGTTATAGACTTTTTAATAATCGCAATGAGTATCGTACTGTCATAGATGATGCAAAACGCGCTTGCGAATATTTGAGAGGTTCTGAAAAGACAAATAGATCCTTTTTATCAAAAGAAATTAAAAATATAGAAACAGAGGTTTTTAATACACTTAAACGAGATGAAAAGAATCGTAATA
>CAVJLP010000143.1:0-481 GCA_963650525.1 Firmicutes bacterium CAG:534 | reverse complement strand
TTAGACCTAGCGTAGATATAGAATTTGATCTCACCATAGATACTGATATATGCCGTTCTTTTACTATTGATGACATAAAAAAAAGTTTGACATTCCATAGTAACCTCATTATAGGTAGATTTATACAGCAATTTGATAGTGGTAGTGATGTAGAGGAAAGTGATAAGGTTCTAGGGTGGCTTGGAAGTGCTGGTTTTACAACTAAGACTATAATTGAGTCATTGTTCAGCGATGGTGATTGGAGAGACGCATTGGAAATGACAGATGCTGTCTTTAAGAATACGCTTGGAAAAAATTACAGAGTTCATAAACATAATGCAGATACATCAGGGGATGTATCGGTTGCACCTCACATGCTCAAAATGACTAGGTACAACGGGAAAAAATATGACTTTGGCAAAGTTTTAGTAAGCTTTGAAAAAGCAGATTAGCACTGACAGCTCTGTGATTCCCAACACTTGAAAAATGCTCTAATGAGCAA
>CAVJLP010000142.1:0-3424 GCA_963650525.1 Firmicutes bacterium CAG:534 | reverse complement strand
AAAGGATCGTTCCTTTTAACGCAAGCATTAAAAGATGCTGCTCAAGATCCTTCTGTAAAGCTGATATTACTTGCCCACAATCCAGGTTGTTCCTATTGGGATATCATTGATAAACAACATCCAAATGAGCAGGATCGCAATATAAATTACAGAAATGGCGCTAAGCGCACGCTTGATTTTATGGCGCAGCATAATAAAAAGGTTCTGTTTGTTTTGGACGATCCTTCATTACCGTTTGAACCTTCATCTTGTAATCTACGTCCGTCCAACCTTGATTTTGGTGGCAATTTAAAATGCCAATTTGATAAGCAGATCCACAAGAATAACGAAGTATTTAGCTTTTATAACAGCATGATCAAGGATGTCATAAAAGACTACAGCAACGCGGATTTCGTTGATTTGGCAGATTTTCTTTGTGACGATAATAACTGCTATCTTGAAAAGGATGGTCTTAACATTTACCGCGACGTTAATCATTTAAATGACTACGGTTCTAAATACGTTGCACCTTTTATTATGAAGAAGGTAGAAGATATGATCAGCAAGTAAAGCTGACCGATTAGCGTTATTGTAAGAGAGGAGGATCATAGCGATCCTCCCTTGCCCATGGCAGGTATGCCATCCATTTTTCTAATGACTATTGAACCCTCTCCTCAGCTATCCACTAAAGCCAAGATCTTTCTTTTTGATGATTTTGCAGATCTTTTTGAGCTCTTGAATGAAGATCTCTGCATCAAGGAAATAGTTAGGGTAGGCTTGTTTAAGTTTAGTCAAATCACCAACAGAGACCAGAACCACCATGATATTAGGTAGGATATTCGTTTCCTTTGTGGAATACATTTGCTCAGCATCCTTTGCCTTATCCTTGGCAAATGGAATTATGGTTACAGAGCCTGTCTCAGTGTTGAGTTCTAAAAGCTGATAATATCCTTGGTTTTGTCCGTAGGCTTGGATCCTGTGAGCCCCAATAGTCACACCTTTTAACTTCGTGAAAATATTGAGCTTTTGTTCAAGAGCTTCAAGTTCTGCAACAAGGGCCTCTTTAGAATATCCTCTGAGTTCCTCAGGCACAGGAGTTTTCTCGTATATTGAAAATAGCGCACTGCTAAGTTTGAAGAAACGTTTGAAGTCTTCTTTGCCAAGTCCTAATTTAAAAGGCGTGTGCTCGATTACTCCCAAGGTTTCAACTGCTGTGGCCCATGCATGCTGCAGTCTTGTTCTTATCTGAATTTCAGCTACCAGATCTTTCATCTCACAATGCAGGGGATTGCTGTTCTTGTATACAAGGTGAATGCTCCTATAGCCATCTTGCTTGGGACTTTGAATGTAGTTTTTTGAGGAGATCGTATAAGTTTGGATAAATTGGGATTGTACGAGCTTTTGGTAAAGGAGTTCTACTTCAGTTTGCGATTTAAGAATAACCCTTATGCCGGCAATGTCCTGTATTTTGCTCAGTCGTCCAGAAAACCTCTTTAGCTTGTGGATAATTGAGCTTAGGCGTTTTAGTCTCATAGCTATAAGTGCATCGGAGAGCTCTAGCTCCTTACATTTTTCCAAAAGTCTTTCATGAACGTCGTCTAGAATAAAGCTGTGGGCAACTCTCCATTGACACAGAGTTTCTAGCGCGGCATATATTTTTTCAGCAGAGCTGTCTTCATTGCGTAGGATCTCGCCTGCCCTGTTAACTTGAGATATTGTGGGGAGGTTTAGCTCGGTCATTTGGCAGTGTTGCTTCTCTTCTGAACGTTTATGCAGTAGCTCCAATATGCTACGTGAAATCTGTAGATTTGTTCTGCAAGATCTGAAAAATAGTAGCTAACTGTTACAAATAATGCTTTGTAACAGGGCAATAATGTTTTATTAAGGAGCATTTCGTGTACTTTGTCACAAATATAAAGCATTGGCTAGATAAAGTAATATAATCCGCCCACTTTTAGCCTTGTATGCATCTTGAAATTGCTTTGATGCATTGAGGTAAAGAATTGAGAGGATGCTATGCTACAAAAAATAAAACACAACCTAGCCATGCAGATCTTCGTTGCATTAGTGCTAGCGGTTATTAGTGGATTGGCACTGCAAAGCTATGCAGATTTTGCCATGGAATATATCAAGCCCTTTGGTACTATTTTCCTAAATCTCATTAAATTCATCGTTGTGCCAATTGTGCTCTTCTCTATTATGTGTGGCATCATCTCGATGAAGGATATTAGAAAGGTCGGATCTGTTGGTATTAAGACTGTCATTTTCTATATGTGTACCACGGTGATAGCCATTGCTATTGGTCTTTTTGTGTCAGACATGGCCAAGGGCATGTTCCCAGTTATTGCAACTACTGATCTTACCTATAAGGCCCCGGAGCAAAGTGCTCATGCCATGGACATGATTGTTGGGATCTTCCCCTCAAACTTCTTTGAGCCCATGGTAAGTTCCAACATGCTACAGGTCATCGTGATCTCTCTGATGTTAGGCTTTGCCACTATCTTAGTTGGTGAAAAGAATGAGCGTGTGGTGCCACTTATGAATGACATCAATGAGATCTTCATGAAGTGCATGAACATGATCCTGCGCCTATCCCCCTATGGCGTATTCTGCCTTTTATGCCCGATCATTGCCCAAAACGGCTCTGCCATCATCGGTTCTCTGGCACAGGTTATTCTGGTTGCCTATATCTGCTTCTTCATAAACGGCTTTATCGTATACAGCATCATCATTAGAACTATGGGCGGAATGAGTCCTATCAAGTTCTTCTATGGTATTTTACCTGCCATGATGTTTGCCTTCTCTTCAGCATCTTCTGTCGGTACATTGCCGCTTAACATTAAGTGCACTAATAATTTAGGCGCTAAGAAGGAGATCACTGCCTTTGCCTTACCGCTTGGCGCAACCATCAACATGGGCGGTACTGCCATTTATCAGGGTGTAAGTGCTATCTTTATTGCATCATGCTATGGTATCGATCTAACCTTCGGACAGATGGTAACCATTGTGCTTACCGCAACGCTTGCCTCGGTGGGTACTGCAGGTGTGCCCTCATCTGGCTTAGTTATGCTAGCTATGGTCTTGACCTCTGTTGGTCTTCCCGTTGACGGTGTGGCTTTGGTTGCAGGTGTTGATAGAATTTTTGATATGGGACGTACGGTTATCAATATTACCGGTGACTCTGTCGGTGCAATCGTGATCTCCAATATCGAAACCAAGCTTGAAAAGAGGAAGCTTGCTAAGGCTGCCAGAAAGAATAGTTAACTAAAGAGAGTCTACTCTTTCATTTAAAGCCTGAGTAGGAATTTCATATCTGCTCAGGCTTTAGTATCTCTAAATCTTGCCCTTTATTTTTCTGCCTCCTATACTTACGGCAAGTTCTGCCACTTATTTTAAAAAAGCCTTGGATTTTATTTTTATCTGTCTGCATTAAATTACAAATAAA
>CAVJLP010000141.1:1220-3433 GCA_963650525.1 Firmicutes bacterium CAG:534 | reverse complement strand
ACCTTAGGTAATCCTCCCTGGAAGCCTTTGAAATGGAACGCTGGAGATGTGCTGTCAGATTACGATCCTCAATTTATCATTCACGGATCTAAGTTTTCAGCAAAAGGTATAGATGATGTCATAAGTGGCAAGAGGCTTATTGATGAGAATGGCAAGACCTATCTTGAGCGTCATCCTGATACCTTGCAGGCCTTAATAACAGAGTATGAACATACTGCCGGTGCCTCCAGCTATTATAATTTTCAGTTGAATTACCCCGAGCTTAAAGGAAGCGCTATTGATCTATTTAAGGTATTTTTACCTGTTGTATGGGCTCATAGCTCTAAAAATGGAGTACAGTGCTTAGTCCATCCTGAGACTGTATATAGTGAGACTAACGCCAAGGCTATGCGTCTTGCCCTTTATCCACATTTGCGTCGTCATTATCAATTCGCCAATGAGCTCTTAATGTTCAAAGATGTGGGGGATAGACAAATATTTTCATTAAATGTGTATGGTGCTAATAACAGTGAAATAAATTTTCAATCCATCAATAATCTTTATGCAGTAAAAACCATAGCTCAATGCAAACTTCCGTCTTCAGCTAAAGTTGAGGGTAAAAAGGATGAGCATGGTCAATGGAATATTAAAGGCCATCCTCACCGTATGTTGCACTATGATAGTGATACTTTAAAAGAGCTTGCAGTGATCTTTAATGATGATCCTGCATGTCCCATGCTACCAAACATTCACTGCGAAGAGCTCTTGGATATCATGCGTTGTATGGGAAAGGTAGTGCATGTTTTGGGAGATTTTGGTGATGAGCTTAAGATCTCACGCATGTGGGATGAGACCAATGCAAAAATAGATGGCACCATTAAAGAGCTAGATAGTAATACCACAGTGTTTGTTAAGCGTCCTCAGGATTTAATTATAAAGGGGCCTTATCTAGGTGTCGGTACTCCCTTGTTTAAGACTCCAAATGATCCCTGTGATAATAACGCTGCCTATAGTTGCCTGGATTTATGCACACTCCCAGATGATTATTTACCTCGTAGTGCCTATGTCAAGGGGGTAGCTGACGACGAATATTGCGTGCGTGTTGATCGTTGCTCGTGGAAATTAGAAGACGGTACACAGCCTTTAGTCACCTCTTGTTATCGACTTGCCCTACGCGACTTTGTGAACTCCAACAACGAACGTATGCTGTTTTCAGGAATTATAGGGATCGGTGTAGCACACATCCATAAGGTAGAGTCTTTATACTTTAAGGATTTTAGAAAACTACTTTTAACCACCGGTCTTTTTGCCTCACTACCTGCTGATCTATATTTAAGAATTAGAGGAAAGTCGGATTTACAACCAGGAGTATTACTCAGTATTCCATTACCAAATTTTAAAGGTTTTGAAAGGTACATTATTGCAAGGGTACTTTGCTTAAACAGCCTAACTATCTGGTATAAGGATCTCTATACTAAAGGCTTTGATAAAGACTTTTGTACTGATTCATGGTCACAAAAGCAAGCAGGTCTTGATGCTGATTTCTTTAAAAAGCTTACTCCCTACTGGCAACGTGAGGTGGCGTTGCGCTCTGATTTAGCACGACGTCAGGCATTAGTTGAGCTTGATGTGTTGTGTGCTATGGGCTATGGCATGAGCTTAGATGATCTCATTGTGAGCTATCGTTTGATGTTTGGAGTGATGCGTAAATATGAAAACGATACCTACTATGATCAAAATGGACGCATAGTATTTACTTCAAATAGCTCAGGTCTGCGTGGAGTTGGTTTAAATAGCAAGGCTAAAAAGGATGATGATGCAGTCTATGCGATAAACGCTAGCGTACGCGATGACAAAATAGGTTTTGAGGATGTGAAGGATATGACATCTGGAACGGTATCTAAGACCTTTTTAGATGATACCTTGCCAACAGGTGCGCACACGCAGACCATTACCTATAAAGCTCCGTTTTTTAAGATGGATAGAGAGCTTGACTATAAGCTTGCCTGGGATCATTTTTCAAAGCTAAAAGAGCAAAGTAAGCTCTAAGCATAAGGAGAGTTTTGATGCTGCCATCATTAGTAGTAGCTGATCTTAAAAAGGATCTTAAAAATTACATATGCTCAGAGTTTCCTATAGATGCTCCGGGGTTTATTGTTAAAAATAAAAGCATACTCGAGCATTTTTTAGATAACGATAAAAACTGGGCGCAAGGACCTTGGCTTGAGGTACAG
>CAVJLP010000141.1:0-1210 GCA_963650525.1 Firmicutes bacterium CAG:534 | reverse complement strand
AGCAATTGCTAAGATTATCCCTTTTGCGCCTTACGAGCATCAGCTACAGGCCTTTAAGAGATTAAGAGTTGATAAAAAATCAACCCTTATTGCAACGGGCACCGGCTCTGGTAAAACTGAATGCTTTTTAATGCCAATATTAGATCACTGTTTAACCTGTAATAGCAGTGGTATTAAGGCAATACTTATCTATCCTATGAATGCCTTGGCATCAGATCAGGCATCTCGTATTGAAGCACTTTTAAAAAAGCTTTTAGCGACTAAAAAAATTCGCGCCGGTATCTATACTGGTGATTCAAGCTTTGCCGATACCAAAAGCGCTCATGATGGAGTGCTCGTAAAAGATAGAGTGGCTCTTCTTAAAAATCCGCCAGATATTCTTATTACTAACTATAAGATGCTAGATTTTCTGCTCATGCGTCCTGAAGAGCAGGATTTATGGAAGGGCTGTGGCAAGGAGTGCTTGCAATATCTAGTTGTAGATGAACTGCATACCTTTGATGGTGCTCAGGGGACCGATTTAGCTTGCTTAATTAGACGTCTTAGAGCGCGCTTAAGTCTTGGAGATGAACTTGTTTGTGTAGGCACCTCAGCAACCTTAGGCGGTAAGGATCATCAACGGGATTTAATTGAGTACGCCAAGCAGATCTTTGATAGCAATTTTGATGAAGAGTCTATTGTTAAAGAGCAACGTTTAAGCGCCCAAGAATATCTTGAATCCTTTGGTGAGTATCATCCTAAAGGTAGATGGCCCACAGTTGAGATTAAGGATATTTCAGCTAAGGTTTTAAAGCCGGCACCTTATTTTGAAAAGGTGGTAAAGCTGTGGTTTGGCTCAGATCTAAGCTCTCAAATGGGTTTTTCATCCTATCGTGAGATTAGTGATGAGATGCGACTTAAGCTTGGTCTAATGCTTCCTAATCTGCAAGGGTTTCGTTCTTTAATTGAGGCTTTGCAGAAAAAAACAGAGCAGCATGAGATCCCGCTTATAGATGAGCTTGCTTTAAGTTGGTCTTTGCATATTCCTGAGCTTATTACAAATTGTCCAAGAAAGGAGTTGCGCCTTGAATATGTAAAGGCGGTAATAGATTCCCTAGTTGCCATGATCTCTTTGGCACGAGTTGGAAAGGTTGGATCTACAAGGCCTTTTTTAAATGTACGCTGTCAGCTATGGATGCGTGCAATTTCACGTGCCGTGGCATCTTTAAGC
>CAVJLP010000140.1:0-3553 GCA_963650525.1 Firmicutes bacterium CAG:534 | reverse complement strand
TTATTTTTTATTCAAGTACTTCTTAACAGTAACCCTGCTTAATCCAGTATCTTTGTCACACTGTGATTTATTAACAACAAAACGAAAAGAAGGAAAGCTACCCGTATCCCTATATACTTCGTATCTATGCGGTGTTTATTAAGCAGTACAGATTATGTCAATAAATATACAAGTTGATCAATTTGAACTAAATCAATATATTATATAAATAAAGAAATACTAAAATACATGTCTTAAATTATACTGTATAGGTAGCTATTATGGCAAAAGATAATAATCGTGCTTTAGTCGTTGAAGATTTGGCTAAAATCAAGAAGTTACTAGTTGATCTTAAAGATAACTGCCAGACTGGAGAACTCTCAAAGATAGATCCTATTAAGGCTCAGGGAGAAGTAATTGCTAAGTTAGAAACTATCATTGATGAATTTAAGGTAGTTGAAACTCGTCTTATCCCTAGAACTAGAGAAAGAAAACAGAAACAGTATAAGAAAACTGACGGCTCAGTATTGCTTACCTTTGATGTCTTCAATGATCTTCGTGCTCGTCTCACCATTAGAGAAATTATTGAGAAATACAAAATTTCTACGGCAGCTACCTTCTACCAACACTTAAAGAACAGCTCTCTAGGCGATTTGGACATCATCAAACTAAAGCAAGACAAGCACTATCAGGCACAAATTCTGAGCAAACTCTCAAAAAATGCAGAAAATGAGATTTTTTAAAGCCATCGAGCCCCAAAAATAGATAAAATTTATTGACTCAAAAAAAAAAAAATCCGCTAAATAAAAATCTACTTTTTGAACGTAAAAAAGATTGTTTTGGCGGATTTGACAAAGAGGATATTTGATATGAGACAAACTCGTGGGGCTTTAAAGTTTTTACTCGCTGAGTATCGTGCAGTACTTAAGAATGCAATGTTAGCAATGGCTTTGACTGCTAGTGCAAGTGTGGTAGCCAATGCTGACAATAATGTCGATGTCTATGTTGGCGACGTAATGGTTGATGGAAGTAATGCATTGGTCGGTGTTTCATCGAATAATGTAGAAATTGGTAAAGCAGGATCAGCTGTAACTATTTCAAATACAGGAACAGGAACAGGCTTAGCAGATTGCGGTATTGGTATAAACGCTACACAAGACAATACTGTTACAGTGTTAGGTAAAAATATTGCAATCAGCTCAGACTTCCGCGGTATTTATGCAAAAAGTGATAGCAATAAAAAACATATAACCAAAATAGGTACCTACGAAGATACAGATACTTTGACAATTACCCAAAACAAAGATCAAGGCGAAAATGCTATTGCTGTATTCTTAAAAGACAGTAATGGCACCATGGACTTAGCTGCAAAGAAGATCGAGATTTCATCAAAGGGCTGGTATGCAGTTCATGCTCAACACATGCATGAAAATACCCCCGATACAGATCCTACTGTTTTGACTCTTACAGCTGATGAGATCAACATTACTAATACCAACGAAATAGGCGCAGGTATAAGTGCTTATTCAGGTTCAACAATTAATGTTACTGGCGCTCT
Source organism: Firmicutes bacterium CAG:534 (assembly GCA_963650525.1). Taxonomy (GTDB): domain Bacteria; phylum Pseudomonadota; class Gammaproteobacteria; order Enterobacterales; family Succinivibrionaceae; genus Succinivibrio. Next base: position 2,016 of record CAVJLP010000140.1, on the reverse strand, counting down.
TACCGTAGATGCTCCTCGTGCGATTGAGGCTCGTGGCAATTCTACTATTAATATCAATGCCGACGGAAAACATAAAACGGTACTAAATGGCGATATTGTTTTAGGTACTGATTCTGGAACTCAAGCTGGTAGTGGAAGCATCATCGACGCTAAATTGAATATAAATTTGGCTACTGCAGATTCATCTTGGACAGGTAATTTGTCTACCTATTATCCTAATAGTGGAAATGTACAAAAAGATGTAAAAAATGTAAAAGTAACCCTAGCCAATGGCGCGACTTGGAATGTTACTCCGGTTCAAAGTAGCTCTAGAGATACAACAAAAGTTGGCTCATCTGATCTTGCGCTAAATAACCTGACTTTAAATGACGCTACCATCAATATTCAAGATACAGATACTGAGGTTAAGGTTGATACATTATCAGGCACCGGCGGTACAGTTAATGTAGCAGCTAAAGTCGATACTAAGACTGGGGATGATAATACTGGATCTTTAGAATTAACTACAAGCAAATTGACTGTTGGTAAGGTTGAGACAACAGAAGGAGAAACTACAAGCTTAGCTGTAAATCTTAAGGGAATTACTTCCGATGATTTCGGTGACACCGAAATGACAGAAATTGCAAATATGGCGAATACAGCCGTTTCTGTGACCAACAACGGAAAATCTGTTCAGAAAACTACAACTATTGCAGAAGGCGACATAAGAGGTGAAATTGTTGCCAAAACCACAGCAGCTGCTGATGCTGAAGTTTCTAAGGACGAAGTTACTGAAACAATACAGAAGTCAGAGCCTGCACCAGAGCCAAAGCCTGAAGTAACCCCTAAACCAGAAGTTAAGCCAGAGCCTGAAGTAACCCCTGAACCTAATACGGTAATTGTTGAGAAGGAGAATACCAAGCATTCTGCTTTAAAGGCCATTTCTGCTATGAACTTTATGCAATGGCGTCACGACATGAACGACTTGAATAAGCGCATGGGCGAGTTACGTGATTCTCCTGCAGGTGTTGGTGTCTGGGCACGTGCTTATGGCTCTGAGCATAAGTATGGCTCTCAAAATGTCACTTCAAAGAATAATTCCATCCAGATTGGTTCTGATTATGATGTAGGTCATGGCTGGAAGGTTGGTGGTGCTTTCACCTACACCGATGGCGATTCTACCTATAACAATGGTAGTGCTGACAATAAGGCCTATGGATTTGCAGTTTACGGCTCATGGTTTGCTGACAATGGTTTATTTGTAGACTTAATTGGTAAGTACAGCCGTATGAGCACTGATTTCAATCTTGGCAATATGAGCGGAGATCTTCACAACGACGCACTAAGCTTCAGTGCTGAAGTTGGTTGGAATATTCCGTTTGCAGGTATTGCCTTCATTGAACCTCAAGCAGAGCTCTCCTATGGCGTGATCTTCGGTGACAATGACACCACATCAAATGGTGTTCATATTAAGCAGGATGATACCAAGACTCTAATTGGTCGTGCAGGCTTCCGCACCGGTCTTCACTTCAACGAGAACAAGGGCACCGTCTATGCTCGTGCATCAGTTCTTCATGATTTTGAAGGTGAAACTAAGTACTTTGCGTCAAATAGTGAAACCTCTGCAACCTTTAAGGATGACTTAGGCGGAACCTACTATGAGTTTGGTTTAGGCGCTAACTACAAGTTCACTCCTAACTGCTACAGCTATGTTGATCTTGAGCGTCAAACTCACGGTCCTATTGCTGAGAAATGGCGTTGGAATGTTGGTGTACGTTACGTATTCTAAGCTTAAGTCTTAGTTGATAAGTTGATCCCCTCCAGCATTAGGAGGGGATTTTTTTACCCCTCATATCACTTCCTATTTTGAGCCACCACATAGTGGCTTTTCTGTCTTTAAATTTTTCTTCTAATAGAATAGGATTTTTATTATTTTGTAACTTACATAATATGTTTTGATATATTTTATATTAAACTATACTTTTATTTTTTTATGTATTAAATTGGATATTTATTCAATTTAATTCTATATAATAT
>CAVJLP010000139.1:0-3569 GCA_963650525.1 Firmicutes bacterium CAG:534 | reverse complement strand
AAATACCATCATCGTTTATTAGAATGTTGTGGAATTTTTTTTTGTATCATGTATTTGATTTATTTTTTTAGCATCTTTAAAAGTCTTATTGTGTGATATAAATATATATATGATTTGATAGCTACCAATTTTTCTTTGCTAACATAGCACTATAAATTTTCACAAAATTTTATCAAAAAAATCAAGTTTTAAATCTGGAAAATTTATATTGGATATATTATTGAGTCGAAATTATTTCTTTAAACAGTAAACATCCTTCTTTTTTACCGAGATCACATGCTTTACCAAATAAATCACGAGCTTTGTTAAAATTATATTTTACATGCTCTCCTATAAAGTACATTTTTCCTGCATTCAAACATCCTTGAGGCTCTTCAGTATTACAAGCATTTTCAAAACTTTCTAATGCAAGAGAGTAAAGCTCTAATTCTAAATACAACTCTCCTAGAGTTTTTTGTGATGTTTTATAGTAAGAAGATTTTTTATCAACAAATTTTAAAAATTGAATGGCAAAGTTTATTTGTTCAGACTTTTGATTGTAATCAAGATCATCTAATTCTATTTTTTTATTTATGTCGATTGCATTTATGGTTCCAATCATCCAACATGATTTATCATGATCAATATTACAGGCTGAAATAATAGATCCTTTACCCATTACTTCATACATTTTTATTTGCCATGTTTCTAGGTTATATTTATTTGCTTGAAGTGTTAGTAGATAAAAAAATTGACAATTATTTATTTTATATTCATTGTCTGTGTGACAAGCTTTTGATAAGTAGTCAAGACTGTCTAAATAATATTTTTTTGCTTTTTCTTTATCTTTTAAAGTTAGAGATGTTCCTTCTCTATATTGACGTGCTAGACTCGCACAAGCATATCCTTCTTTTAGCTCACATGCTTTTTCTAGATATTCATTCTTTTGGTTTATATCATGAAATATATTATGAGCATATCTTGAACAAGCTATTCCATCTTTTTTGTCGCACTTGTCTTTTAAATCTATAAGTTCTTGTTTATCTTTAATGTTAATTATTACGTTTGTTTGTTCTTTTGCAGATCCTGTTTGGATTAATACGCAAAGTATTAAAGATACAAACAATAATCTTTTATTGATTTTAATTTTATTAAACAAATTATATTTAATACACATTTTTATGAAATTTAATATTTGAATTTAAAAGTCCATAACAAAGACATCATCGGCGTATTTATAAAAGGTGATCTCTGTTTTGCCGTAGCGCTTGAAGTCTTCAAGCCTCACAGGTGCTCCTGAAGGCACTCCTAGAGTCTTTCTAAGCCATTTTCCTAATAAAGCATTACTTTCTGCACTATGTAATGCTTTGTTATTGTCCTGAGCCATACGCATATAAAAGATCCCATCATTTTTCGTTACGGCTTTAAACATTGGGCAGTTTTTGTCATCTGGGTGCACACGATCAGGAAAAAATCCTGGTTTCTGATTAGATTTGTTGTAAGGAATGTAAGCCTGATTAGGATCTCTTTTATAAAGCGTCCATTTACCATTTTTATCAAAGTATCCTGGTTTTTGTCTAATTCCCCAGTTTGGTCCTGATGTTGTGCCTACAGTGCCCTTTTCTGTAAGCCAGGATACTTTGAGCACGTCTAAAGGTGGCTTCTTCATTAGTTGCTCATAGCTTAGATTTTCATAGTTGTATTCAGAGGTTTCTTCATCTTGCTTTTGGTAGCTGTTTTCAAGCTCAAGTAACATCGTAGCGTTAGGCTCAAAGCAATCTATCGTGTCAGGTAACAATGAGGCGTAATACTTAGTTGCAGCCTTGCTTTCACAGTCCACCATAATTTCACGCCTAAATTTAAAGGCATTCATAGTGTAGTTTGCACTTCCTGCATATGCCTTAATAGGGATACCGTCTTTAAGCCAAGCATATACTTTAGAATGGACCTCTTTGTCTTGATAGATATATCGGCAAGAGGTTTGAATATGGGGACTAATGGTATTGATGCGGTTGAGTGTAGTCTGAATTTTGTTGTGTTTGGATAGTGTTATTCCTGCTCCCTTATACATACCTAAGATTATCTGTATTTTGATCGCAGGACTGTATATACCGTTGCGCCCTAAGCCATCATGCAAAGTTAGTAGGTGCCTGGAAATCATCTCGCAGTCGGTATATCCAGTAACGATTTGTAGCTCATTACAAGCATCGCCTGCCTTTAGGGCAGGCTCATAGAGAACGTTATATTCAAAATCATGATCTAAAAACATGATGTTTACTCAGATAGATTAGCTTTAATCGCAGGATATTCTATTCCCCTGAACGTATTTAGAACCGCAGATACGACTATCTTGGACAATCTGCACGGTACGGCCATACCTATCTGTTTACGAACGCTAGGATAGTTACCAACGAACGCATAACTATCTGGGAATGTTTGTAAGCGAGCACGCTCCCTGTTAGTTAATTCTCTATTAGTCCAATGGTAGCCTGCTGTACCGCCACCGCCTGATGCTGTAAGTGTGTATGCAGGACGCTCTGGGTGTAGCTTGCGATAAATTTGAGAAATTTTTGTTCTGGTCTTGATCTGTAATTCAACAGGTAATTTTCCTGACTTTTCAGCGTGCCAGACGTTCTCCCCTGGTTCTATAAAACTTAATCGCTCAACGACCTTTTCACTAAGTTTCTTTTGTTCATTGTTAGGAGCATCGGCAGGAATATCTGCAAGGGCGGTTGCTGCTGAAATATCTTTAGCATAAGGCTTTGGATCAGGTACTTTAAAAGAGAACTTTAGATCATCACGAATGCCAACAATGATCACTCTGTGACGTGTTTGCGGAATACCGTAGTCTTCTGCTTTATAAAGATTAGCTGTAAGTTGATATCCTGAATCACGCATGTCATTTAAGATCACTTCAAAATCATTGCTTCCTGCCGAACGAATACCTGAAACATTTTCTGCTATGAAAAATTTTGGTTGGTAGTGACGAAGCACTTCTACTCCGTACCAATAAAGCTGACCAAACTTTTCATTAGCAATACCTGCATGTTTGCCTACTGATGAAAAGGAATTGCATGGAAAACCATAAGCAAAAGCATCTATTGTTCCTAGACTCTTTAAATCTACATTGCGTACATCTGAGCAAATTACGCTCTTTGGCTGATCAGGGCAGATGTTATTTGTATAGGTATGGCAGGAATCTTGATCGAAGTCGTTAGCCCAGGCATGAGTGAGCTTTAAAGCATGATCTTTGCTTTCAGCATTTAATGCACCGAAGGCAAGACCACCAGGCCCAGAGAATAGCTCTCCGAGCTTCCAATATTTGGTTTTCATAAGTTTTATTTCCTTTATACGTGGGAGCACGTTCACAGCGCTAAGCGCAGATTAGAGGATGTTCATTGTACTTAAAGAAAAGAACTTTTAAAGAGAAGAACTTTGTATTTTATGAATCTTAGTTTTTTAAGCCATTCCCCCACCTAGTTCATAATTCTTTGGGAAAACAGTGGAGTATGAGATTATGCTATAAATTTTTAATAAAAAAATCCCTACTTAGATAAGTAGGGATTTCTAATGAGAGTTATGTTTATTTC
>CAVJLP010000138.1:0-3735 GCA_963650525.1 Firmicutes bacterium CAG:534 | reverse complement strand
ACTACGTGAGTTCTCTGATAGAAATGCGGTAAGAGTAGGCTACAGTGCTTGATATAGCCCCAAAAAAGAAGCTTGTTAAAGCCAATGTCATCTTTTCTAAGGCTACTCCTAATTGGAATTGCTTACTGTAAAAATGCGCCTGTTGTTTTGATATAAATCAAGATTATGCTCTTGAAGTTCACCATTAATTAGGATCTGCAAAGAGCATTGCTCATCGTTTGGCACAAATACCGTTATCCAACAGTGATTATCCTGTTTTTCATCAAAATATTTCAGAATATTCGCTGTTTTTAAGCTGACAGTATGCCCCTGCGTTTTTAAAGCAGGATATTTAATATGTAGTTCATCAGGATAAACACTGAGATCTTGAAGACCTCCTAAGCCTCTACCTGATAGCTTTAAAAGACACTCGCGCAAGGTCCAAAAAAGGATGAAGTCCTCAAGACGGAGATCCTCATCTAGATTTTGGATGAAATTCTGCTCTCGCGGTGACAGCACTCTTTTTATAAGCTCATTCATGCTATGACGCTTTCTAATGCGCTCAATATCAATCCCCATCTCACTATCGCCTATGGCAACTGCAATCAAATTGCCACTGTGACTAATATTAAAATGGTATTGCGGAAGATTTAAAAAGCAGGGCTTTCCATGATCGTCATTAGCAATGTGCGGAAGTTTAAAGTAAGGATCATCCTGTGCCATGAGCTTTTGTAACAAAGCTCTACCTGCAAGGTAGCTACGTCTTCTTGATCCTGAAAAGTCCTGTGAAAGCTTATGCCAACAATCATCAAGTTTTGATGAGAGCTCATAAGCATCATCAATTGATGCGATTGCAACACGCATCAATGTTCCTCCTTGCTAACACCAGAGAGCAAAGATGAGGCCTGATTATCCTGTTTACGTGCACTTTTTACTGAATTAAAGATAGCTGCGGGGGCAAGAGTTCTATCCACAGCTTGATGATGTTGAGCGTCAGGCTCCTGCTTTTTTAAATTCTGTGTATTTTTTCTACCACGTAGCCATTTTATAAAATGAGGTACTACCAACGCTCCCCATACAATTAATGCCAAAAGATAGGCTACAGGCTTATAGCTAAGATCGAGCTTAAAAATTCCTAGCCCTACAAACATCCGAGGAAAGAGGATCGCCAACATCAAAAAAAAGTCCCCGGCGATCATGATGAGCACTCCTCTTTTGAAGCATTTAGGCAATAGACAGCTTAATAATCCCAAGAACACTAATCCCCATCCAAGACTAGAGAAAAACTGTTCAACAGCGTCCATAAAAGTGCTCCTAAAAATCTGAAATCAAGCATGAAAATGCTAGAATATTGTGATAATTTTAACATTTTTCAATTTTTGCCGCAGAATGAAGATATTGCGGTGATCACACTTAATATGTGTAGGGAGCTTGGCGACTCATGTTCGTCTCTAATTTAGATCCTATAGCCTTAACTATCGGACCTATTTCCTTTGGCTGGTACGGTCTACTCTTCACAGGTGGCTTTATCATCGGCTACTTTATCATGCAGCATTTCTTTAAATCTCGAGGCTACAATACCCAAGATCTAGATAAGCTTTTATTAATGCTCTTTTTAGGCACGGTGATCGGTGCTCGCTTAGGTCACTGCCTGTTCTACGCACCTGATTATTATTTGGCAAATCCTTTGCAGATTTTAATGATTTGGAAAGGAGGCCTAGCAAGTCATGGTGGTACTGTCGGTGTACTCTTGGTAATTTGGCTATTTTGTCGCAAAAGCCAATATACCTTTTTAGATCTTGCAGATATGCTTTCAGTCCCTACAGCCCTAGTCTGTACCATGATCCGTATTGGCAATTTCTTTAACTCAGAAATCTTAGGTATCCCCACCAATTCAGACTATGGCGTGGTCTTTGCGCGCTTAGGGGAAACCTTTCCCCGTCACCCAGCTCAGCTTTATGAGGCCGCCTGCTATTTTGTCTTCTTTATAATCCTTGCGCTTATCTATCATTTTTACAAAAAACGTCCACAGGGATTCATCTTCGGATTGTTTATTACGCTGGTATTTACCTCAAGATTCTTCATCGAGAACATCAAGGTGGAACAGGCGGACTATTCAACAGATTCTATATTTACCGTAGGTCAGTATTTGAGCATGCCCTTTATCGCAGTAGGACTAATGCTTATTATTTGGGCTTTTATTAAGAATTCTAAGAAAGGTAATTGATTATGGCACTTGAAATTGTGATCCTAGCTGCAGGTAAAGGCAAGCGCATGCTCTCAGATCTTCCCAAGGTTTTACATCCTGTGGCAGGACAGAGCATGTTATCCCATGTCATAAGGACAGCTAAGAACCTACAGCCTGCAAAAATCCATGTAGTAGTAGGACACAAGGCCGAGGTGGTTGAGGAATCAATTGCAGATCTTCCAGAGGATGTTAGAGATAATATTACCTGTGCCCTGCAAAAAGAGCAGCTAGGAACTGGTCATGCTGTAGCCTGCGCCTTAGATAAGATTGCAGATGATGCTGAGGTACTCGTACTCTATGGCGATACTCCACTTACTCCAGGTGAAGTGCTGACTGACTTTTTAAGCAAGGGTCAGAGCTATGATCTCAGCGTTTTAAGTGCCTATGCCGACAATCCCTTTGGCTATGGCCGTATAGTCAGAAACTCTGATGGCAATCTTGATCATATAGTTGAGGAGAAGGACGCCTCAGATGAGATCCGTAAGATCCATGAGGTAAACACCGGTATCATCTGCGCCAAAGCATCAGTTTTAAAAGAGTGGCTACCCAAGGTTAAAAATAACAACAGCCAAGGTGAGTACTACCTAACCGATCTTGCTGGCATGCTTTCTAGTTCCAATCACAATGTAGGTCTGACCATGGCTCCCCGCTTTGATGTGCTCTCTGGGGTTAACTCCAAATCTCAACTAGCCTTTGCCGAGCGTACCTATCAGCGTATGCAAGCAGAAAAACTCATGCAAAACTATGGAGTAACACTTGCTGATCCTCAACGTATCGAGGTCCGTGGTGAACTCATCTGTGGCCATGACTGCTTTATCGATATCAACTGTATCTTTGAGGGAAAGGTAGTATTAGGTGATAGAGTTCAGATCAAGGCAGGCTGTGTCATCAAAGACTGTGAGATAGGCGATGACTCCATAATCTCCCCCTATACTGTAATGGAGGAGTCAATTGCCAAAAAGCATGCCACCATCGGTCCCTTTGCCAGATTACGTCCTGGTAATGTGCTTGAGGATGAAGTACATATCGGTGATTTCGTTGAGGTTAAGAAATCTAATATCGGCAAAGGCACCAAGGCAGGCCACCTCTCCTATTTAGGTGATGCCACATTAGGTGAAAACGTAAATGTAGGCGCTGGTACCATTACCTGCAACTACGATGGTGCCAATAAGCATAAGACTATTGTCGGTAATGATGTCTTCATCGGATCTGATACCCAGTTAGTTGCTCCAGTAACTGTACCTAACGGAGTAACCATCGGTGCTGGCACTACCTATACCTCAAGAATACGACCTCATGAGAAGGCTTTGGTCATAACTCGTGCTAAAGAGCAGGTTTTTGATGGCTATGTACGTCCTGTAAAAACAAAGAAGTAAAACTAAAAGCAGCAAAAATCTTCTAGAGTCTAAAGAATTATAGGAATTTAATATGTGCGGAATTGTAGGAGCTGTAGCCTCCCGTCAGGTAGCTCCAATCTTACTTGAGGGCTTATCCCGTCTTGAATACCG
>CAVJLP010000137.1:0-3765 GCA_963650525.1 Firmicutes bacterium CAG:534 | reverse complement strand
ATAGCACCTAAACAGGCCTTAAATTATTCAAGTTAATTACGGACGGTTCCTTATTACCTAAAAACTAATTGATATATCCATTGATGACTAACTAACAGGTCAAAAAAAAACAACAATTTCATCTTACAAACGATCAAAACAAGTCGTTTCGAATAAAAAAATGCACATTTTTGCAACTATCCGACAGTAAACTTAAAAAAATGCTATCCACTTTGTCTCAATTAACCAATACTCAAATTTAATGCTCCCTAAGAGCTTTATACACAATAAAATGTAGCAGATTTGGGCACTCAAGTTGATATGTGATGCAAATCTAAAAAAAGCAATCAAATTCCATATATACGGCATTTGTTAACTTGCGACACTACCTAGCTTACATTATACTTTCTAAAGGAAATGCAAGATTTTGCTATATTTTTTGATAGAAAGAATGCACCTTAGAGCATCAAACAAGCTAGGATCGTAATAGCGCTACTATCAATACCTAAGGAGGGACATCAATACTCCAATAGATCATTGCTAAGATTGGGCAGAGTAAAATCTTGACAATCTTATAACACCAATTACAAAGGATAATGATATGAAAAAAGCTTTGTTAACTGTTGCATTAACAACAGCAATTTTAGCAAGTGGCAGTCTTGTACAGGCTGAAGAGATCGATGTTGCACAGGTAAAATGCAGCGATTTCATCCAAGATAAAGATAATATGGGCTTAATCCTTATGTGGCTAGACGGTTATGCTAGTCAAAAAAGCGATAACACTGTTTTAAGCGACGAATGGTTTAGCAAATTAAGTGCGCATATGGGTAAGTTCTGCTCAGAAAACCCTGACACTCCTATTCTAGAAGCAGCCCAGGCTTTGAGCGAATAACATTTTCTGGAGTACCCAAGGATCTTTATTATGAAAAAATTTCTAGCCAGTATTTTTGTTGCTACCACTATTGCATGCACCAGTGGAGTGGCTTTAGCTGATGAGCAGGACGTCGCTCAGATCAAATGCTCAGAGTTTCTACAAAGCGGTGACACCATGCCTCTGCTCATTGCATGGATCGATGGATATTTAAGTGCAGCCTCTGACGATACTGTTATCGATGATGCTTATCTTGAGGAGCTTGGCACTAATATTGGAAAGTTCTGCGGACAAAATGCCGATGCAACCTTATGGGATGCAATTCAGTCACTAGGCGACTAGTGTTCTTAACAAAGATTAAGCTCCCTGACGGGAGCTTTTTATTTTCTCTTTATTTCACGGATGAAAATTCAGCTTTGGCCTTGGCCATCTGTTCATTAAATGCCTTATTAGCATGTAATGCACTAACCATAATGGCAGCAATATTTCTACCTGTTCTTACATCACTATCCCAGTGATATCCACAAATCACACGATTTTCGCCAAAATCACGTCCCTTCTCAAGAATTCTATCTGCACGATCAGGATTAATTTCAGCTAGCAACAAGGCAATTCCTGTGCCAATGGTCGTATGAGATGAAGGATAAGATCCATTTGATTTAGCATGCTCTGCTTCTTCCTCAATTAAGCAGGTATGCTCCTTTAATTTTACGTAAGGTCTTACTCTTTGATAATACTTCTTCACAGGTTTAGAGCCAAACTTAACCAGATCAACTTTCGCCTTTTTTACAAGCTCAAAGATCTCTGGAGTTTTCTCATTTGACATCTCAATCCCCATGGCAGGTGAGAAAGCATGCAATAGACCATTTATTGATAAATCAGCTTCTCTTGCAGCAACTCTCCATCTTGGAGTATCTTTTTGCTTTTGCCCTTCGTAGAACTTCTCCACATCATTTTTATATAAAGCAGAGCCTTCTGCTGGTGGAGGTGAAACAAGAGTAATGATTGAAGGAACATGATCTTTATCCAAAAAGCCAATTCTTTCTGCAAAAGACTGACTACTCACCACCAATGAACAGGAGGCTAAAATAGTAAGGATCTTTTTGTTAACTATCTTCATATAAAGCTCTACCAATATCTAGATAAACTACTAATGCTATATCTGCTATCCTCTTAAAAGATATTTTTGAGAATAGCAAAATTCATGACAAGTGCAAGTATTTTTATTCAGTAATTGCCCCAGAATCTTATTCATATGATCCATTGTTCAATATCATCTAGCTGACATCAATAATAAACTTGCGGTAATACCACGCTATTGAAAATAAGATCTTTTAAAGCTGAGTATTTATCAAAGCTCTTATTTACCTTATTTGCATCTGCATTAGCAACAGAGAACTGCACTAAGACTAATGAATTCTTAAAAGGCATAATAAGATAGCTAGAACGCATATATGATGAGACATTAATTCTCTGAGCTTTAGAAAACAAATCCACATATAGACAAGGGATCTGTTCTAGCTTGGTTAAAACTGCCTTATTGATGCTCAAAATGTCTTTACTATCTAAACCAACATAATCACCTACGGTTCCATGGTCAATACTATAGGTAACAGCGGTGACAAAATCTTCATTATTTATAGAACTATCAGGATCTGAGATGGTAAGCAATAAGTTTACAAAGGTATCTTCATCTAGTCGAAACCACTTTTGCACAATATGCGGCCTCTTGCCCTCTGCTTGAATCCAAGATGCAGGCACAGTGATTTGAAGATCAATACCATTACTCTTTGAATGCCCTTTTGTGGAGTAAATAAAACTATTGTTATGCTGAAACTCCTGCTCTGGGTGGTCAGAATAAACGACATCAGTAAAGATTGAATACATCTGCCAATCAAAATCATTTGGTTGCTCTAAGCGTACTATGAAGTTTTGTAGCAATGCACTGGCAGCGTCTTCTGTCTTAGGCAGATTATTTCTAATTATGGAATAAGCTTCTTTATCAGCCTTCAAGCTTTGGAGCATTTGTTGTTCTGTGAGGTTAAAGCACTTAAGATGTTTTAAAAGCTTTTGCTTTAGATCTGGGAATTTTTGTTGAAAACTTATATTGTAGGAATTTACTGCATAAGCTAAGTTAGGAAAATGGTTCTTAATATGAGCTGTAGTTAATCCCCGTGAATAGTAATAACCATAAGCTCTTGCATACTCATTTAGATCGTTCTGGGATAATCCATGTGACATGCAGGGAGTAATGAAAAAACAAAAGAATGCAACAAGACAGAGTTTTAATGCTTTACTAATATTCATACTATTTTCTCTCAGGATCTAAATCTGTCAGTAACGAAATTTCCTAAAGTTAGCGATAATTGCCTGCATTCTTGAGCATTTAAGCTACCTAAATTGAGTCATGAATAATGTAATTACTGGTGCGCATAAGAGCTAAAAACCATGAATATATCAACATAAGTCACAGTATACGATTAATTTGTTGATTTGTATTTCATGTAATAGTAATTTTGCTACATAGCTAAAAATTAAGTTTTAATAAAATTTGTATGCCGTCAGCTACAAAATTTCGGAGGATGATTATGTTTGGTTTTGGAAAGAAAAAAGAGATGAATAAAGATCTACCACTCTTACCGCTTGATCAAGAAACTTTAAAGTCATTTCTTAATCCTAATAAATGCGAGGGCATGAACTCTATTGTCTTAAGCGGGACTGAGATTGTTGACAAGCTAGGCAAGATTGAAAATAAAACCTTCAATGTAGTTTCTAAAGAGGATCCTACAAAGTTTTATGGTGAAGTTGAAATTGAATTTACAATGGTAGGCAGGGCGAACGCATGAAAATTTATTCGCCCAGTAGTCCCAATGCGCATGCTATACATTCTACCCCGACCTTAACATCAGCACAGC
>CAVJLP010000136.1:930-3925 GCA_963650525.1 Firmicutes bacterium CAG:534 | reverse complement strand
TGAAATAATGACCATCATTACATCAAACATATCTATATATCCTTCTTAAAGAACCTTCATAACCTTAAACTCTTCGATTGTGCAATGCATCTCATCCATAGTTGATGAGCTAAGCTCTTTGCCTCTATTTTCCTTGTTTATACAAATAGATAATGAGAAATATCTCGCACCTTTAGCACAAATATCAGCAGCCATTGCCATTGGCAGATTTCCAATAACCTCATCACCAGCATTAACAATCTGGGGATCTAAATGATCTGAAAAAATATCTACAAGCAGTCCCTGCTTCTTAGCCCAATCAATTGCACCAGGATGACGTGATACAAAAATAGTTGCCATATACTTCTCTATCTTAAAAAAGTTGACCAAAAGCCATAATTAGCATGCTTTACAGGTAAAACCACCTATGAGCACTTTTTCTCTTAGCTTAGTGCGCCGACAGTTATTGAGCTGTTAGCCCCCATAAAAAGATCCTGTCTTATGACATTGCAAACGTTCTGCTCGATGAGGTCATCACCCAGAATTTTCATTCACCATTCCTATATTGCCGTAAGTGCACTTTGTCTTTAAACAGCTACTGAGACAATATCAAATGCATTAATAGCGTCCCCATAGACGTAGCTTGCCATCTGGCAAATACCATTTCTGGGATTTACACTAAACATAGCACGAGGCACCTCATTAAAAGTGTTGCTAAGTGCCGCTCTAGTAATTACTGTAAAAGTAAATTTGCTAGTCATGATCTCGCGCTTACGCCAAGATTCGCTAGTACGGACCTGAACAATAGCCTGGGTAAAGCAATTGCATCTACATTTTCTGCCATATACTCTGCAAGGCACTGGCAAAATTGCATTAAAGTCATCATGACTCTTAAGAAATTCTTTGATCTCCTTATTCATAGAAATAGGCAAAAACTCGTGATGAACAGGCATAGTTACATCAGACATAACCATCATGCCATTTTTAGACAAATTATCTGTATAGCTTTCAAGAAAAGTTTTGTACCACTTCTTTTGTGGATAGCAATTTACTAACTCATTGATAAATTTGGAGGTAACAATTAGATCAAATTTCTGATCATCAAATGAAGGGAAGTCTTTGGATACACCTACAGTGTGATTAAGACCATTCAATTCAACTTGAATATCATAGTGCTCCGCTACTTTTGCAATTACAGTTTCAAAAAGCTGAGATGCATTTTTATTGCCCTCTACATATGAGACATTTATTTTAGGCATATCTTCACTTCTAATCTTGGCAATAAACAAAATAATACCTACGATCTCACCACCGGTACCAGTACCTATAGAAAGCAAATTGAGAGATTTGCAGCTTGCAAATTTTTTATAGATAACACCATGCTGGCTAAGATTATCCATAATAGAAAAGTATTCTGCGCAGGTACGAGGAAAATAGGTACCAAGATAATTTCTGTTGGTAGCATTATTATTAGCAAGGTTTAACATTACGTCATTTGGGCATATTCCATAGGTAGCACCAAGATCCTGATGGATAAAAGTATCCAACCAACAATTTTCAGCGTTGCAGAAGTCAAAGTTGGTATTAAGCATACTTTCTCCTAAAAAATCCAGATCCTTTAGCCTTCACTCAAAAATCCAAGAAGATAATCGAGTTTGCTACAAATCATCACTCAAGAGTTTTATCTCTTAAAAGCATCATATAGAGCTAATGAAGAGATGAGTAAAAATGCAAATTTGCAATCGATGGAGGAACTCTGAATGCAACTTAGCTTACGCATGAGCATCTTTATCTCATCTCTTGGAAGACATAATATTTGAGAACTTTGTCTTTTATCCAAAATGCAAATTTGCAATCACCAAAGCTGATAAAAAGCAGGAGATGAATAGGAAGAAAGTAAAAAAATTGGCCTTAATTTGACCTATCAGAAAACTTTGAATAATGAGGTGATGAGGTAAGACACGGTCA
The DNA here is from genome assembly GCA_963650525.1 of Firmicutes bacterium CAG:534. Taxonomy (GTDB): domain Bacteria; phylum Pseudomonadota; class Gammaproteobacteria; order Enterobacterales; family Succinivibrionaceae; genus Succinivibrio. The sequence goes on along the minus strand of CAVJLP010000136.1, from coordinate 1,978 downwards.
CGATATTATTTAGAACGAAAGAATATGCAGGCCTACCATAGTGCCAAAATATTGCGGCACCAATGGCGCAGCCATACATAAAATTCAACTAATAATATGCGTAATATGTGGCATTTCTAAATGCAAACTTTCTGCGAAGGCAAAACTTAACTATTTTCTCTTAAAAGGAATGACACTATCACTTGCCTCCATGAACGTTAATCTATTCTTTCTTACAACCTCTGCCGAGGTATTAGCATAGCAATAGATACAATTATGAGAGCAGGTATTGTACATACCAATATCCTTGCTTTCAGTACAGCCACACTCTACTCGCTGCCCTTTATCCTTCATGCGCTTAAGATCTAGACTAGGCTCAAGAGAAGCTAGCAAATCTAATTGCTTTCTTGCAGGCATAAAGGACTCGAGATAAGATTTAAGCTCTGCATCATCAGCAAATAGCTTATACAACAGCTCACCATCAATACAGCGGTTGTGCTCGATACCTAAGCTATCGTAGTCGACATTTTCTGCACAGGTTGCCAAACTTAGATCCCATCCAAGCTCATGCCAACGCTCTCTTATTTTGATAAGACCTGTGACAATTTCATTACGCTCAGCTTCACTAGGCTCAGCAAAACTTACATTGTCCTTAGTATATACACCGCCTTTTACAAGATTATTTTGTACCTTACGATAAGGCTTTACATCGATAAAGCTAAATACAAGCTTATTGGTATAACCCTTAAGACTCTTTGATATATTCCAAATTTTGGTGAGAATTTCTCTAGGACCTATGCCTAAAGATGGCGCCATCATAATAGGATCAAAACGCCAAATCACACGCTCAGCGCCAATGCGCTCTGACAATTTCTTAAAGGTATCAATTCTCTTAGAAAGAGCAACCACATTTGGCTCAAAGCCTTCCTTTTCATAATCATTAATGGTGTACTGAAAATAGTAATGGATCCCCATCTCATCTAATACATCAAGATAAGGCAACAAAGGGCTAGGATTCTTAGTCCAAAAAACTATAGCTCTAGTATTTTTAAAGCTCACATACACGGGC
>CAVJLP010000136.1:0-920 GCA_963650525.1 Firmicutes bacterium CAG:534 | reverse complement strand
GCAGAAACAATCACCGGAACCATTGCATCAACAACTTCATTGCTTGGCAAAATTAAAGTATCTTTCTTAATCATGCTTTTATCCCTATTCTTTAAACAGCTACTGAAGCAATATCAAATCCATTGATGGCATCACCGCCAATATTCTTGGTCATTTCACATACTCCTTTTGGTTTAATGCCATAGACAGCCTTTGGTACGTCAGATAATGTTTCACTTAGATTGGTTCTGGCTATTACGTTATAGGTAAATTTGCTAGATACAACAGCCTCACCCATGTAGTTAAAAGATTTACTTGTGTGAAAATCAACTATACTTTGGCTAAAGCATTCACAGTTACACTTGCGGCCATATTCTCTACAAGGTACAGGAAGAATAGCATCAAAATCCTCATTTTTCTTCAGGAACTGACGGATCTCTTCATTCATAATAAGAGGCACAAAATCATATTCATTTTCATGAATAGGACAAGTAATATCTGATACTATCATCAAGCCATCTTTAGCCAAATTATCTGCATAGCTTTTCAAGAAATCACCATACCACTTTTTTTGAGGATAGCGATTTACCAACTCATTTATGAATTTTGAAGTAACAATAAGATCAAACTGTAGATGGCCATATGATGGATATTCAGAACGCACAACCTGATTTAAACCACGTAACTCAATATATATATCGTAGTGATCTGCAAGCTCAGCCATAACTTTTTTGAACAATTGGGATGCATTACGATTACCTTCAACATATGAGATACGTAACTTGGGCATATTTGAATTTCTAAGCTTTGCAAGATACAAAACGATCCCTACTATTTCTCCGCCAGTACCACTTCCCACAGTAAGAATATCAAGAGAGCTACAATTTTGAAGCTTTTCACGGATCTTTCCATGCTGGCTAAGATTGCCCATAATAGAGAAG
>CAVJLP010000135.1:402-4051 GCA_963650525.1 Firmicutes bacterium CAG:534 | reverse complement strand
TTTCTATTGTGAACAGTCTTAAACAGTCAACTTCCGATAAATCCCTGTGACTGACGCTTCCACAATCTTGAAAACAATCCATTCTCATTTTTTAAGAGCTCTGACTGGGTACCACTTTCAACAATTCTTCCGGCATCTATTACCAAAATTCTATCCATCATCGAAAGTGTTGACAGACGATGAGCAATAGCGATCACCGTACGTCCCTCAAATACCTTGGCTAAATTCTCCTGTACCACGGCTTCACTTTCAGAATCCAAAGCAGAGGTAGCTTCATCTAGGATTAGATAGGGGGCATTTTTCATAATGACTCTAGCAAGAGCAATTCGCTGCCGCTGTCCGCCGGATAATTTTGCCCCACGCTCTCCGACTAACGTATCAAAACCATGACCGCCACGATAATCAGATAGAGATTCGATGAACGATAGCGAATCCGTAAGTGCGGCAGCCCTATACATGTTATGCTCATCACTAACAGATCCGTAGCATATATTTTCTCCCACCGTACGGTGCATTAACGCAGGATCCTGCGATACCATTGCAAAGAGATCCCGATACTCATCCTGCTTAAATTCCCGAATATCAGTGCCATTTAACAGCACACAGCCATGATCCACATCATAAAAACGCAAAAGCAAATTTAAAAGCGTGGTCTTGCCAGCCCCTGAAGGACCAACAATTCCAACCTTTTCGCCCTCTCTTATCTCAAGACAAAGATTTTTAAAAATCGGACGGCCACCCTTATAACAGAAATCTACATCTCTAAATTCAATGACTCCACTTTTAGGACTTAGATGAGTTGTTCTCTGAGGATCACGTATCAGTAAAGGCTTGGTAATGGTCTTCATGCCATCGTAGACCATACCGATGTTCTCAAATATTGCAGATACCTCCCACATCATCCAGCGCGACATGTTGATAACTCTGATAGCAATAGCAATGGCAATGGCAATGGAGCCTGGTGTTACATATCCTAAAGTCCATAATATAAGAGACATCACCGTCAAAACGATGATGAGCATGTAATTCATTAGTTGCACACTGACATCAAACATGGTTAGAAGACGCATCGCCTTATATTCACTTTTAAGGAAAGACTCCATCGACGCTCTGGCATAACGGGCCTCACGTCCCTTTCCGCCAAAGAGTTTTACCGTAGGAATATTTACATAGGAATCAACAATACGTCCCACCATATCCGAGCGCTTGTCTGACTGGCTAGAGGCTGCTCTGCGCAGACGAGGAACAAAAAAGTAAATCGATAACCCGTAGAGAACAAGCCAGAACATTAGGGGCAGAACTAAAATTAGATCAGCCCTGGAGAGCATCCACAGCATCATCAGAATGTATACAGCCATATGCACTGCAACATCGATTAGCTTTAACACCGAGGTTCTTACAGCCATGGCCGTCTGCATGATCTTATTGGCAACACGACCTGCAAATTCATCGGCAAAGAAGGATAACGACTGGGATAACATCTGACGGTGGGTAAGCCATCTTACCTGCATAGGATAATTTCCCGAGATCGTCTGGTGTAGGAGCAAGGAATGAAAAATAGTTGCCAGAGGCAACAAAACTCCGGCAACTAGAAGCATTAGACATAGCTTGTTACCGTAGATATCAATAAAAAAAGCAGGGTTCGTTGCCGTTGTCCAGTCGACAATATTACCCATGCACATAAAGAACAGCGCCTCACCTGCAGCAAGCAGGCCATTTAGTAGCGCAATAATAAAAAGGAACTTCCACAGTCCCTGAGTATAAAAAAGGATGAAACGAAAGAATCCCTCCGGTGGAACACCTCTTTCCTCAGCAGGAAAAGGCGGCACCAGTGATTCAAAGGCGCGCCAAATCCTGTCCATTATTTTTCCATAGCTCTCATCATGTCATTAATGCGCTGACCGACTACATCAATATGACGGGCTAGCGCGGCTACATGATTTGGAAGCATTGCATCACCGATATCATTACCACCTGCAGCTACATACCAGGGATTAAAATGAGCGACATAATCAAGACGTCTTAGTGCTTCCTCAACATTTTCTTGACCGCCACGCTCTGCAATTGACGTATCCACCGCAAGCAACGAGCGCAGAATATTGCCCACTACTGACATAATACCCTTGGTATAGTAGACATTATTGTCAGTATCAAAATGATTCATCTGCTCATTGTTTAAGATGCCGATTGAATAATCGATCATATTTGAGCAATACTTTAAAATCTCATAAACATCATCGGACTTTAAATTATAGACTCCGGCATTTTTGACATTGGAACCTATACTCTGAGCCCATGCACGCCAGTTTTGAATTCCCTGCTTATATTTGCCTTCTGCATCATAAATAAACCAGAACCCCCAGACTTTTTCAGAATAGGTAAAAAATCTTGACGTTGCATCCGCAAGACGATTGTCGATGGTATCTGTACGCCCAAATCTTGCAGCAGTCTTAGCCACGATATCAGATGCCGGACGAGTAGCATAAATTACTCCACGCTGATAGGACGGAGTATTATCAAGAAGCTGAGGCACAAAGAAGAGATCGTTGCACTCCCAGCCAAATGGAGCCTTTAAACAATCCTCTAAGGACGCAACAACTCCTTCTGCTAAAACAGAGGCCTTATCATTATCGGTTGCATTTGCATCTAAGACATCGGGCGCGTAGACCTTGCCTGAAGGTGATGATATCAAACCTACTGCAAGCAGATAAAGCGCATACCATATGATCACAAAAGCAACGACATACTTAAAGAAATTCAAACTAATTTTTTTCATAAGAAAACCACGTTTCTAGCTCATGTAGACTTCAAGTAAGCATAACCGACCACATAATCGCTAACAAGTAAAATTTAATATATCCATTAAAAAATGAGGCTTGTGCCCTGATCTTGTTTGCCCCAGCTACTGCTAAAATGACGCAGTGAAATTTTTAACAATCTAGAGGAAAAGGCAAGTGATATATACCCTGACACCAAGCCCGTCACTTGATCTGGTGATGAGTCTTTCAAGAGAACTCCAAGCAGGCGGAGCATTCCGCGCTACCGAGGAATCATTAAGACCTGGTGGTCGAGGTATCAATATATCCATCATGCTACGCAATCTTGGACTTGATTCCACTGCCCTAGGTTTTGTTGCAGGATTCAGCGGCGATGAGCTGATGCGCCTTACCTCAGAATCTGGAATAAAAACAGGCTTTATCCGTGTCCGCAGAGGACGTACCAGAATTAATTTAAAGCTCCACGATCCCAAAGTTGAAACCAAAATAAACGGCCTTGGACCTGTTGTCAGCACCAATGATATCGAATACCTAAAACACCGTATTAGCCAGTTTCATGATGGCGATTTTCTAGTATTGGCAGGTAATATTCCACCTTCCTTGCCTCAGGATATATATGGCACCTTCTGTAATACTGTCAGCAACAAGGCCATAAAGGTTCTGCTAGATGCCCCATGTGAGCTTTGGGATAGTGTGCTGCCCTATCATCCATTTTTATTCAAGGCCAATTTAACAGAACTTCGTGAGTACGCTGGACAAAATGATCTGCAGGATGAAGACATAAAAAATATGGGAAAGAATTTCTGCAAACAAGGAGCGCAGAATGTGCTGCTATCCCTTGGGTCAAGAGGTGCTTGGTATTTTGGCGAGAA
>CAVJLP010000135.1:0-392 GCA_963650525.1 Firmicutes bacterium CAG:534 | reverse complement strand
TGATGAACTCTTTATCAGCATTCCGGACTTGCCTGAGATTGTTGATAAAACCGGAGCAGGAGATTCAATGATTGCAGGCTTTCTGTCAGACTACATTACCTACAATGATATTCGTTCAGCAGTAAAAACAGCTGTTGCTGCAGGATCGGCCACTGCAGGTTCACCCTATCTTGCAAGTGCCTCCGAGGTACAAACTCTCAGAACCATGATGTAGTCATAAAGGGATCACCTAAGTGATCCCTTACCTTATTTAGATATTCTCTTTACTTTTTTAAAGCAGTCATAGCCTCAACTAGACGATCGATATTCTTGTGATTGATGCCTGCAACACAGATACGACCGGAGCCTACGATATAGATACCGAAATCTTCTTTAAGAGCAGCAACCTGCTC
>CAVJLP010000134.1:0-4164 GCA_963650525.1 Firmicutes bacterium CAG:534 | reverse complement strand
TTTCATCAAAATAAGATTTGCTTACAGGAAGTCCTTTTAAGGATGCATAATCAATATTGTTTGTCTTCATTTCAGAACTCCTGAAATACGATGCTATTAGTGACACGCTCACATTTACCTGTGTCTTAACAACCAGCTTTGATAAATTGAATTAAGGGAGGCACTCTGACAAATACTACCATACGCTCAGATTAATGTTTACTTGTCCTGATTAAAATTAGACAGTTTAAATTTGATGCATTACAGGTACGTCGTCGATGATGATCGCTGATGGAGAGTTGTCTAATTTAAACCAGTCTAATAATATTTAAACAAACCAAAGCAAGAGGAATGTTCCACGTGGAACATAAGAAAAGGGTCGCTTACGCGACCCAATTAAAGATTTACAGAAGGAAATTAATACAAAACAGAGATATCTGCAGTATTAGCAAGCATTTCCTTAAGCTGAGTTAGAATAGCCAGACGATTGGCTCTGACGGCCTCATCCTTATCATTGACCATTACATGCTCAAAGAAGGCATCAACATCCTCTCTAAGCTCTGACATCTTGGACATGGCATCCTGGTAATCGCCATCAGCATAGAACTGCTTGACTACAGGAGCTAATTCTTCAATGTGAGAGGCTAGACGCTTCTCAGCATCATCTCTTAACAAGGCTGAATCAATCTTGGAGCAGTTTACCTCAGATTTAGCCAGAATATTGGAGATACGCTTATAGGCAGCAGCAAGATCGGCAGCCTCAGGCAGGGTCTTAAAGACAGCAACAGCCTTAACACGCTTATCAAAGTCTAAGAGAGATTGAGGCTTAGCTGAAAGCACAGCAAGGTAAATCTGCGCATCGATATCCTGATCCTGATAGAAGGACTTCAAACGGGTCAGAATAAAGTCTACGACATTATCCTTAGTATTTGCATTCTTAAGCTTGTCAGCTAAAAGCTCACAGGCCTTGGCAACAACATCGACAAAGTTCAATTCAATACCATTTTCGATAATGATACGAATGACACCGATGGCAGCACGACGTAGACCGAAAGGATCCTTATCGCCCTTAGGAAGCATGCCAATACCGAAGATACCAGCTAAGGTTACAAATTTCTCTGCTAAAGATACAGCAATCTGTACAGGCTTAACTGGAATTGCATCTCCTGCAAAGCGGGGCTGATAGGCCTGGAAGATAGCCTCAGATACATCAGGATCCTCGCCATCAAGTTCGGCATAATGCATACCCATGATACCCTGAGTATCAGTAAACTCAGTAACCATGGTGGTAGCAAGATCGCACTTGGAGAGGTAAGCTGCACGGCTAGCCTTTTTCTCATCAGCGCCGATCTTAGATGCGATGTACTCAGCAAGCTTCATGACAATCTTAGTACGATATGCCAAAGTACCGATATCCTTCTGATAGACGATAGTCTCAAGACGATCAAAGAAGGACTCAAGAGTATGCTTGCGATCGGTATTAAAGAAGAATTCTGCGTCAGAAAGACGAGGTCTGATCACACGCTCATTACCGGAGATAAGAGAGGTGGTATCTGCAGGGTTAATGTTAGATGCAAAGGCGAAACAGGCCATAAGCTTACCGTTCTTATCATAGATCGGGAAGTATTTCTGATCGCCCTTCATGGTGTATACCAGAGCCTCTGCAGGAACATTTAAGAAGTGCTCATCAAAGGTTGCTTTGAAAATATGAGGATTCTCAACGATTGAGGTAACCTCCTCAACCAAAGCATCATCTAAATCAGCAACGCCGTTTACTGAATCAGCAATAGCCTTAACCTGTGCAATTACTGAAGCCTTACGCTCCTCATAATCAGCAATAACCGCACCTTCATCTCTTAGCTGCTGGAGATAGGTATCACATGAATTGATGGAAACTGTCTGCTGACCTAAGAATCTGTGACCGTTGATCACACGACCTGATTCAATTCCAAGAATTGTGCCAGGAATTACCTCAGAGCCTAACATCATGCACAGAGTATGAACAGGACGTACGAATTCCTCACGCTTTGCACCCCAGTGCATAAGACGGGGAATAGGCAGGGACTTCAAGGCCTTCAGGAAAAGCTCAGGTACCAATGCGACAGTCTCAGCACCAGCCTTAAAGGACTTGATATAAAGCCATTCACCCTTATCAGTCTTTAAAACCTGAGCATCCTTAACATCGATATTATTGGACTTAGCCCAACCCATGGCAGCCTTAGTAGGGTTGCCTTCAGCATCGAAAGCGGCCTTGATGGCAGGACCACGAACCTCAACCTCAGCATCAGCCTGCTTGGTCTCAAGATCCTTAATGATCAAAGCCAGACGTCTGGGAGTTGCATACCATTTGGAATCTGAATATTTAAGACCAAGAGTATCCAACTGTTTTACGAAATTGTCATGAAGAGCCTGAGCCAAAGTTCTTAAAGACTTAGGAGGCAACTCCTCAGTACCAAGTTCAAGAAGTAAATTTTCAGTAGTCATTTCTTTTATCCTTGGTTAATTTTTCTTGCACATAGGGAAGCCAAGCTGCTCACGGGATTTGTAGTAGGTCTCAGCAACCTGTTTAGATAGACCACGGATGCGCAGAATGAAACGCTGTCTTTCAGTTACGGAAATAGCGTGTCTTGCATCTAAGAGATTAAAGCAGTGGGCAGCCTTTAGGATGCGCTCATAAGCAGGCAGAGGCAGGGGCTTTTCAAGCTCTAACAGATGCTTTGCTTCCTGCTCCATGTGATCAAACATCTCAAAGAGGAATGCAGTATCAGCATACTCAAAGTTATAGGTAGACTGCTCAACCTCATTTTGGTGGAAAACGTCACCATAGGTTACATCACCGTTAGCAGTGTGAGCCCAGATCAGATCATATACAGTCTTCTTTTTCTGGATGTACATTGCCAGACGCTCAAGACCGTAGGTCAGCTCACCGGTAACAGGGAAGCACTCAAGACCACCTACCTGCTGGAAATAGGTAAATTGAGAAATCTCCATGCCGTTAAGCCAAATTTCCCAACCTAAGCCCCAAGCACCTAGAGTAGGGTTTTCCCAGTTATCTTCAACGAAGCGAATATCATTAACAGTAGGATCAAAACCTAATTCCTTTAATGAACCAAGATAAAGCTCCTGAATATTGTCAGGAGAAGGCTTCAAAATAACCTGGAACTGATAATAATGCTGTAAGCGATTTGGATTCTCACCATAACGGCCATCGGTAGGACGACGTGATGGCTGAACGTATGCACAGCAAATAGGCTCAGGTCCTAAGGATCTGAGGAAAGTCATAGGATGAGATGTACCTGCACCCACTTCCATATCAAAAGGTTCGGCAATCATACAGCCGTGTCTCATCCAGTAATCCTGAAGAGTCAGGATCAAACCCTGGAAGGTTTGTAGATCATACTTGTTGGGCATTTTTTAAACCTAAAAATATGCTAAGTATTTGTTATTCAAATACTTTTTAAAAGAAATTTAAAAATCCGTCGTCGTAAAAAACGTTTTTCGACATCAGGGAAAACGCTTATTTTTTAAACGAGGTTTATTACGGACAAACAGATAGGTGGATTTTACGCTGTTCTGATCATTTTCGCATCAAGAAAAAGCGACGGGAATGCGATCCGAACTAAAAAGCTCAGCACTTTTTAATCCGAAAAAGATTAGGATGCTCTAAATCAGGCGTAGATAGGAGCTCGTGCTTCATAAATTTACAAAAAGCAGGGAAATCTCGTAAAGAGACCGGATCCTCGGATATAACCTCAACTATGTCGCCGGTGCTGGCCTCTCTTATTGCCTTTTTTAAAAGGATAAGAGGCTCTGGACAGCACAGACCACTACAATCGAGTTTTATTACAGCCACAATAAACTCCTTGCATTTTTTTCATTTGCTTTTGAAAAAACAAAATCATTTGCTATAATGCTCATCGTTGTGCTGGCATAGCTCAGTTGGTAGAGCTCCTGTTTTGTAAACAGGGGGTCGTGGGTTCGAAACCTACTGCCAGCACCACATAGGCGACCTTGGGCCGCTTTTTTTTTGCACTTCAAAAAACATCTCGGCTTTTTAGGCAAATCCTCATTTATTCGTAGATTTTATCCACCCAGCATATTGTTTCAAGCGTGCTCAAAAGATAAATTTTGGTTCTATTAGGTTTTCTGGGGAATTCTGAAAATCCCAGAAATTTTTTCTAATTT
>CAVJLP010000133.1:0-4167 GCA_963650525.1 Firmicutes bacterium CAG:534 | reverse complement strand
GCTGATTTTGGAACTCACCTATGCTCATCAGGTATTGCATCAAAGGATGAGGTTGTTAGTTATTACAAAATGATCCTATGAAGCGATAGCAAAAGCGATCCTAAATCTGCTTTTGCAATATCTCCTCTTTTTGCAATCGTAATTTACGTGCCTAACATCGTAATGGAATGATAATGATTACGATGTTTTTAGGTCCTTATTATCATCAATTGCTATTTAGACTTGTCTTTGGTCTTAGTAAGTTCACTTAGCTGCTTTATGATTTCTTTATAGCCTTCTTCAATTTTTTTCTGGGAAAGGAGGGCATCTTTTGCATCCTGCAGTGATTGAGTTAGGAACTGGATCTGAGCTTTTAAAGTCTCATTCTCTGCCTCTAGTTTGGCTATTTTTGCATCAGCTTCTGCTTTGACTTTAGTCAGCTCTGTTTCATTGACTTGCGCTCTAGCTTCATAGAGTTCCTCTAATTCATCAATCCTTGCAGCCTTGTCATCTACGTCCTTAACTGAAAGCTCTAATCCCTTATATCCGGCCAGCGCAATGAGATCAGCTCTCTTCTTGCAGATTTGAAAAATAGACTTTAATAAAGGCATTGCCTGAGTTATGAGCACCTGATCTTCGTTTGGATCTTGTTGATTTATAGCAGCAGCGGTTTCCTGCTCGTTTATTTCACGCAGTGTTTTAGAAATAGTATTGTATGAGCCACCACCAATACGCTTACGGATTTTCTCTGTGGTGACATCCACATGCTCATCAATTAGCTCTTTTCTAGCTTTGGTGATATTATCAACGGTAGCAATCTTCTTCATTGGCGTTTCTCCACGGCAATACATGATAATATTTATCGTAATTATCGTAATTACGATTATTATCATAAATTACGATAATTATCATTCCCCAAGGCTAGCTTGTCCAACAAAACACACCAAAAACGAGAGGACTCTGCCAGTATTGTGAGCCTGCAGATTTGATTTTACGGATTGCAAACTGACATCAGCACTTGCTGTTAACCCACAGCACCTGCCTAAACCTCTTTCCCCCTTAGCTGACTATTTACAGGACCATCAGCATCCTCTGCATATTCAGATCCACCACGCATGGATGGCGCAATGACAGCAATCAGGTATATGAAGCTAATAGTGGTGATAGACAAGCCTGCCGAAGCTTGCTTTTACGTTTGAGTGATATTTATGGAAGGAAATTATGCCGCTAAAGGCTGGGAGAGTAATAGCGGCATATTTAGATAGCACTGACGTTGATATGGTTAGTTTAGAGTCTTACGTCTGGAATTGCCTTCAAGCACTAAATTCCACGCGTTAGCGCATAGTCTTTCGGCTATGGATTCAGCCATGGGCGTGATCTTCATATCCTCAATCCATAGGTTCCTGTCCTTTTGCGAGGTTACTAAAGTTGATCTCTTTCCTGTGCGATCATTGAGGATGTCAAATAAAACACTCTGCTCGGCATCGTCAGGAGCTCTTAAGCAGAAGTCATCTATGATGAGTAGTTTCTTGTTGAGCAGATTCTTTCGCATTAGTCCATAGTCATGACGGCCGCTATTCTTTTTAACTACCAATTCAGCTTGTAAATCAGCAGCATTGCAATAAAGCACAGATAGGCCTTTCCTTACAGCCTCTCTAGCAAATACTGAGCTTAGATAGCTTTTACCTGTACCTGAGGCGCCATAGATACACAGGTTTTGGGCGTTTTTTATCCACTCCATGGATTTTAAGCCTGCCATGACTTTGACAAACTGTTGACCACGCTCATCATCATAAGAAATGTCACTCAAATCTCCAAGTAAAGGAATTCTAGCCATTCTGAGCAACATAGCCTGATGGTTACTCTCACGACTGGTGATCTCAGCGCTTAGGATGGTAGATAAAGCATCGTCGAGACTTAGCTTTTCCAGTAAGTTTGGATCTGAATTTAATGCCTTATAGGACTCCAGTGCATATTTAAGTTTGAGCACAGAAAACATTTCTGCAAGTTCAAGGTTCATTTTTTTTCTCCCTAGTTATTATTTAGATATAGTGATATTTATGGGCTTTGTAAGCTAATGCGATCATATGAGAGAGCCTAATTGTGATCCTATGTGTTCTCTTAAAAGTGATCTCATTAGCGACTTTTAAAGTGATCTCACTGGCGACTTCGTACCTGATCTGTTGAAGTTGGTGACGCCGAGCTTGCCTTAGGCTGATAATGCATAAATGCAACTCCAGGGGCTCGCTCTTCTTTAGGATGTGGCCAACGTAGTAGCACTTCTTGCCCTTCAAGCTTGGCTTTTACTTGCTTAAACAATGTTTCAAAGCAATAAACGCTGTCTTTTTCAGCAGTTTGAGGTTTCTGCTCTAAGCTCCAGTGGCTACTTATGTATGAAACACTGTGAAAACTGCCAAGAGATGCTAAAAAAGTGTCAAATGACTTATACCAGGCAGGATGTTCATCACAGAGCCTTAACAGCTTGATCACTGCACGTCTGGTATCGGTGTTGTGATTCCTAGATAACAAGCTTTGGATCTTATTTAAGGTGTGAGGACCTATGGCAAGAGCCCATTCATAGAGCAGGCTTTCTGGTATGGCCATGATCACCTCAATGTACAGATGCGTAGATGATAGATAACCGTTGTGGATAGAAAGCCCTTCTTCATCATCCTTGCGCTTATAGGTACAGATTTTCTGCCCTCCTTCGTAAAAGGATATTTCCTCAACGCCTTTCTTCATTTGGATCTTTCGGGAAATCAAATTCACCGGAAGTGCATATTGATGAACGCCAGATACAATTCTGGCTGTTTTGGGAACGGTAAGGGTGGTGATCTCATCTAGACAGAAATTACCCACAGGTAAAGGCTTTAAACACGTCTTTTCCTCATCAAAAAGCTCCTGCCTAGTCAAAGTTAAGCCTCTGACTTTATGGCTGTTAATTCGCCACAGGTTAGCTTTGAGCCAGTCGTTCATCTCCTGTAGATCTTTAAACTGCTTGCCGTCACGCATCTCCTGACGCATTCTGGCCAATAGAGTGTGGGTAACTATTTTGACCGTTGACTCGGCACAGCCCTTAAGGTTTCCTCTGCGAACCTGCATGGATATGAATGAGGTCCCGAGAAAGCCTGCTAGCATGCGGAAGGTATCAGTAAGCTCACCACCATATACACCTGCTTTTTTAACTGCAGCTTTAAAGTTATCGATGGATACCAGTGAGGTCACACCGCCAAAGAATTTGAATCCATTGATGATGCTTTGGGCTGAGGAGGATAGGCTTTGATCAGCAATAGCCTCTACATAACACATACGTGAGTGATTAAGGACCAATACTGCAAATACAGCCGTGCTTCCATCAGTACAGGGAAGCGTTACTCCGCAGAAGTCAAATTCAGCTTGTTGCCCAGGATAAGTAGGCTTTCTGAATACTGGTGATACCTTGTGACCTATGAAAGATGCCCATAGCTTATAAAAATGCGACATGGAGTACATGGCTAATCCTTGAGCCGCAGCTTTTTGTCTGTTCTCCTCGGTATCGTAATAATCCTCGTAAATGATCTTACGAGTGAGTTCAAGCTTGGTTTCTGTGGTGCGCTTACCGTCATGATCTCGGCTTTTGAGATAGAGCGAAAACAGCAGAGGAAAATCAGGCTCAAACATGGTTAATGTCTTGCGCTGCTGATGTCCATTTGTCTGCTCATGAAACTTTTCATAAAGCTCTGATGGCGTCATCTTTGAAATTTGATCTGATGTGAGAGCAGCTGCTTTTATTTTCTTGTTTAAGCGAGTTGCTGCACCGTGCGAAAGCCTGAGCATGGGCATTTTCTCTGCGGCATATGCACCAAGATCACAGATAGTCTTTACTCGCTCGTAAAACAAAACAGGATCGCCTTTGCCAACCTGACTGTTATTACCTAGGTTGATGGGCACGTTGTCCGTCATATTTGAAACCTCCAGAAAAATGGGTACTGGAGACATCATAGACCACTGCCATGGATCGTAATTTATCGTAAATAGGACTGTAAATTAGGTGATTTTGATGGCTTGAATTTGCAAAAAGGAGGGAAATTGCAAAAGAGAAAAGGACTGATCGATCGTAGTCACTTATAGGATCAATTTCTTAATAACTAACACCAGGCTGATGCTAAAAATAATGAATACAGACCTACGTGTAACTCACGGCAGGGC
>CAVJLP010000132.1:0-4460 GCA_963650525.1 Firmicutes bacterium CAG:534 | reverse complement strand
CTACAGGAAGTCCCTTTAAGGATGCATAATCAATTTTCTTTGTTGTCATGTGCTTTACTCCTTGATGGACTCAATCTTGGCGCCTGAAGATTACTTGATGCATGAACTGTTCTCTATCAAGCAACAGCTATTTAATCTCACATTCTACGTAGCAATGCCTACGACAAAAAGCTATACCATAACAATAAACAATCTTTGCAGCATCTACCTAGCGATTGCATGAGGCTTTGGATGCTTAATACTCTTCCATCCCTAATTTGATAGTACCTTTGTGCTTTTTCAAAACATTCAACGCTATTTTATTTAATAGCACGCGGTTGCTCAGATAATTAGGATCGCTTGATTAAATTCTATCCTGTCTAAAGTCATTATCAAGCACCCAATGAAGTGAATTTTCAATGCTCCAGTGAAGTTAAATAATGTCAGCAACTTTTATAATTTAACCAAAAGCACTGATAAGAAGTGCTGGAACAGAAGAACCGGTAAACGATGATCCGCAGGCTGCATTGAAGAATGGTGTACCCAACTTTTTTATATTGTAGAGAAAAAAAACCTTGAATTTTTCTCAAGGGGAGAAACATAGTCCAAAGTTACAGATTTTCCACCCAATTTTGGAAATAAGAAACGCTTATGAACAATGCCACAATCAGCGATGATCAACCTTACGTGAAATAAAATCACCAATCCACTGCACTATCTGTACCATCACTATCAAGATGATAACTGTAGTAAGCATGATCCCTGCCTGAAAGCGCATATAACCGTAACGAATAGCAATATCACCCAAACCGCCACCGCCTATGGTACCGGCCATTGCCGAAGCACCAATGATCACGATTAAGGTCAAGGTGACATTCTGTACAAGCTCAGGCATTGACTCAGGTAACAGCACGCGGGAAATGATACGCCATGGAGATGCTCCCATGGATAAGGCCGCCTCGACTAAGCCATAAGGAACAGTACGCAATGAGGTTTCAACCAAACGTCCAAGAAATGGAACTGTTGATACCGTCAGAGGGACAATAGCCGCAGTGGTACCTATTGAAGTTCCTACTAAAAACTTAGTAAGCGGAATAATAGCCACCATCAAAATTATGAAAGGCACCGAGCGCAGGGCATTTACGGTGGCACCTAATATCTGATAAAACCTTGGAGATGACCAGAAATACCCCTTGGAGGTTACCAATAGGATCACGCCAAGAGGAACTCCAAGAAGTACTGAGACAAAGGTAGCCAGAAGAACCATATAGAGAGTATCGATGGTGCCGTTTACCAAAAGCTCGGTAATTTTAGCGGCGGTATTAGACAATCCCATGGATAAAAGCAAATTAGCGATCATGATTATGCCTCCTCATCAGGGCTTTCATAGCCTAGCTTGGTTACCTTAAAGACACGTTCCTGTAGCAGAGCAAAAGCGGCATCAATTTTATCCTTGGTACCGACAATTTCTGTTACCAGAATGCCCAGAGGCTCACGTTGAATATGATTAATGCATCCGCCTAAAATAGAAATTTCAGTTTTGGTTGCCAGTGATACATCAACGATTACTGGATCATTTGCCTTCTTACCTAAAAACATCAATTCCACACAAAGCTTATCCCCAAGCCTATACTCATCGTGGAAAGTCCTAGTTTCCAAAAGCTCCTGAACATCATGACGCACTGCCGCTGATACCAGACGCTTAGTAAGATCCTGTTTTGGGGTTGAGAAGATCTCAAGAGTAGTACCCATCTCAGAGATCACACCACCATCAATTACTGCAACTCTGTCGCAGCAACCCTTAATAACCTCCATCTGGTGGGTGATGATAACTATGGTAAGACCTAGTTTTTGACGAAGCTCCAGCAAAAGCTTGAGGATCGATGAGGTGGTCTTTGGATCAAGTGCGGATGTTGCCTCATCGCAAAGCAGGATCTTAGGGTTAGTTGCCAGAGCTCTTGCAATACCTACACGCTGCTTTTGTCCACCTGAGAGCTGAGATGGATAAACATCAGCCTTATCCTCAAGGCCAACCATCTGCAAAAGCTCGATGACTCTGCTACGAACAGCCTTTTTATCTGCCTTAGGATCAAGCATCAAAGGAAAGGCTACGTTATCTGCCACAGTAAGTGACGAAAGCAGATTAAACTGCTGAAAGATCATACCTATCTCATGGCGCGCCTCACGTAGCTGTTTTTCATTAAGCTTAGTCATTTCACGGCCTAGCACAAAGACAGATCCAGAGGTGGGACGCTCGAGCATATTGATAATACGAATAAGGGTTGACTTGCCAGCCCCCGAAAGGCCTATCACACCAAAAATTTCGCCAGGATTAATTTCAAGATCTACCCCCTTTAGGGCCTGAACTTCCTGCTTGTTATCAAGAATGTACGTTTTGGTTACATTCGTTAATTTGATCATATATAAAACTCTATTTCTATTAAGCTCACGCTTTTTTACTGCCCGTTGCCCTGTTTTGATGTTATATTCTCTAAATCGGTCAATTATGTTTTCGGGGCAGTCATGAGCAATCCTATCGACGAGCAAACTTCTAAACTTGAGAATTTGGATAATTTGCAAGATAAAACAGTATTACAACCTGATTTTCACGCTGCTCAATCCAATCAGGATCAAAATTCTTGCCAACCTGAGGAAGTGAGTTTACACGACCTGCAGGAAAACAGTACTATAAATTCTGAAAATTCAATAGCAGCTTTCAATGAGGAGCCTGAACCTCATACAGATACTGCAAATACCTCCAAGGCTATCGACCCTCAGGATCTGCCATCCTTTGGAGAGGATGTGTCATTACCACAGGATGTAAATTCCCATGATTTTGATAATATCCGCGCCTCAAACCATGAGATTATAAATGAAAAGGCCCCAGATCATGAAATCACCGCACCTGTAACTGTAGGTAATAACATCAAAGATCACGCAGTGCCGCAGGAGCCTTTTGAAAACACAGATGTCCCCCATGAGACTTTGGCAGATAATAACGGACAGTTTGCCTATCAAGATACTGATGATGGCCAGATTGCGCAGGAGCTAGAGCGCGAGCAGAGTCTGCCTGAATATGATGACAAGCTAGGTAAGATAAAGGAAGGAAGTGACAATAATCCTGAACTTGCCTCAATTCCTGTTGATGAAGAGCCCGAGCTTCCGCCTGAGCTTTTACAAAAATACGCCGAAATTGCTCAAGATGCAGAACGCCCCTTATACTTTTCACCAGGAGAGTCTCTAAGAGGACGCCCAGGAGATGAGGCGCTAAAGCAAAAGAAGCGTCAGCTTCTTGAGGAATATAACGAAAGGCAAAAGGCTCTAGAGGAGGGATGGGGCCTAAATGGCACCAATGTCTCACAGAGAGCTCCTTATTTTGAAAATACCAGAGCCACAAGGCAGCGTGCCGATGCCGTCTTGCAGGAAATCTCCACAGGAGATCGATCTCCAAGAGCGCAAAGCGTAGGCCATGCTGATAAAAGTATTTTTGCAAACGTCGGACTAAATGCCAGAGCTACTGTAGCTCCTGCCAGAAATTTCCGTCAAGCTACACCAAATACTGCCTACGATCACAGCTTAGCGCAATCGCCAAAGAGGCCTGAGGAATTAAATAAGAACTCTCCTGCACAAGTAAGTAAGCCTCATCAAAACAGAGCGGACAATGCAGTAAAGCCTAAAATGGCTAATACTGCAAAAGAACAACATAACAATACTAGCTCTCATAAGAGAACAGCCATCAAGGGAGCATCAACCGTCTTTTTATATACAAGACAGCTCTTAGCCTCAATTTTTACCCATTCAAATCTCGGGGTATTAATGCCCGAGACTGCCTCCAAGCTTGGTCCCTGCTTCCCAAGCTCCATGCCAATTCCTATGTTTCTTATTGGCTTTTTGTCAGTAGCTCCCTTTTTCTGGGGTGCAAACTACATCATGGAGGTTCCAACATTCCTCTCAGCTGCCTTATCTACTGCAGCCTTGTTCATCCTAGGAGGTGCCTGTGGCTTTTCAGGCATCACTAAATGTGTAGCAGAGTTTTCCTCCACCAGATCAGATCCAGCACTGCATACCCTGATTGTGGTGCTCTATACCATACTGCTTACAGCAAGTCTTGAAACCTTGCTTGATGAAATGAGTGCAGGTCTTGAGCCAGCCCTGTGTTTTGGCGCAGCCTCCATGCTCGCAGCCTTGTCAGGGTGTTCATTAGAGATAGGTCAAACATCTGATCCGGTAGATTCCTTTGGCATGATCACCATCAAGGGACTTGTCTTTGCCACTTTTATCACCCTTGCTGTTGTGTTCTATGTATTCCCGCCGTTAGTTGCAATCTCCCTAACAGGCCTTGCACTGCTACTGCGTCTTTTACTTGGCCTGTATCTGCAGAAAAAGGGGATCATGATCTCCCGCGCTATTGTATGTGGCATGCATCTTACGGTGCTGATCATTTTGCTTATCTATATTATCGTGGCAGCAGGACGCATGCT
>CAVJLP010000131.1:0-4487 GCA_963650525.1 Firmicutes bacterium CAG:534 | reverse complement strand
ACTCTCGGCATATCAAAGAGTTATTTCAAATTTTAACCGTGGAAACTAGAGTTTTATAGCAGGACTTTTATCGTATGAATTTTGCATAAATTGCTCTATGAAATCTTACGCCTTAAGATCTGCTCTCTAAGAGCCTGTATCTCATGCTCAAGGGAGGAAATACGTTGTAACAAATCATTATCACTAAAGCTGTCAGTTTTTTGTTCAAACTTTAAATTCTTGCCGTCTGATCCCAAGCCTTCATCTTTATTAAGCGCTCTAGTCTTAAGAGTATCGTCAATTTTTACCTCAGAGGATGACTTTGCCTCTTTTAACGATACGGTCATGGCATCAGTATGCATCTTAACTTCATGGCTTAATTCTTTAGTCATTAAAGATACCTGTGGCATATCCAACTCACGTTTTAGCTCATCAAAATAGCCTTTTAATCCCCGTGCCTTACGTCCTAAAAAATAAGCGACATCAATGGTCTTTTTAGGCCCTAAAACCACCAGGCAGACGAAAGAGAAAACAACAAGTTGCTCTGTTGAAAATCCCAACATGACTATGAATTTTCCTTAGGATCGTGTGAGAGCTTGTGCATAGAGGCATGCTCATCCTCATCGTTTAAGCCTTCCTTAAACCCACGAATTGCCGCTCCTGCATCTTTGCCGATATTTTTTAGCTTGCCAGTTCCAAAAACTAACACTGCAACGATAAGAAGAATTACCCAGTGCCAAATAGACATTGCACCCATTTTTAGATCTCCCAAAAATGCCGCATTGCTGCGGCAAACTACAACTTAAAAATTACTTTGTAACTACAAGAGCTGCTATTTCAGATGCTGCAGTAAATGCATCCTTTGCAGACATCGCCTGATGCACGTGCATGAAGCTGTACCGTGCACCGATGTAGTTTCTAAACTTATTGAATTTGATGCCTTTTAAATCAGTATCGCTCATGTTGTAAATCTTGGATGCAACCTGCTTCAACATGGCTACAGACTGCTGTGCTGCAGGAACTGATAGTACCCAATCGTGATCACCTAGATGTACGATGTACCCTGCCTGCTTATGCGGTGTAGGTAAGGTGGTACCATCAGCATTTAAAAGACCTTCGCCAATAGGGTCAACACCTGCCAAAATAGCTGCAGCCTTGATCCAATTTACTACCTGATCCTCATCTGACTTAGAGCCAGGATGATCATGGGCACAGGCCTGAGCTACGATTTCATCTTTGGGCATGCCACGATAGATAGACTCGGCAACGGAGAAAATATGATGTGCACCGGTTCCGGCTATGGTGTATTCAGGCAAGCAGGATCCATCTTGCTGCCACTGGAAAACCCAAGGCTTGGCCAGATCGTGTAAGAGCTGACCTGCTACGGTGATGTCATAACCATACTCATAATCCATAATGTTTGCGTAGGTCTTAAGGATCTGCTTGGTGATCTCAACATTTACCGCAGTGTGAGTTACCAATCCGCCAGGATAAGCATGGTGTGAACCATAGCCAGAGCCGGGGGCTGAGAAGAAAGGCTGAGGGTTAGTCCCCAAATCCTTTAAGGGAGGGAAGAGCTTATCCACAGGAGTCTTAGTAGGATCGATTAAGCCAGCATGCAAGAGCTCATCGTATACAGCCTTTATAGCTGCATTACTTTGATAACGCTCCATAAAGGTTGGAACGGTGTTTGAATAAAAGCCTAAGACCTTTTCACGTAAGGCTACATCATGCAGAGCATTGATTTCATTTAAAAGATAATTCCATGCGCTCTGTACTAACTCTGAGCTCTTAGCACATGCAACAGCATCTTCGGGGATCGCATCTAGGGCAAGCGTTTTTACCTTGACATCACTTGCAAAGGCAGGTCTTATAAAACCTGCTAAGGCAACACCAGCAGCTGCCGTTGCGGACAATTTCAAAAAGTTTCGACGTGATGAATCAACCTTGTTATTCATACCTTTTTCCTAATTTATTTTCAATGTTAACTACAATTTACTTGCTGTTTCTTCTTGAATTCTTATTAAGTTTTTTAAGCAAGTTCATTGTCAAAAACTAATGTGATCTTTTGTCTACAATTTGGTTAAATGTTGCAATGCAAGGGGAGGAAAAATGTTAAAGTTTCGTAATTGATGTTAAGAATTGAGGTTTTTGTGAAGCTTTTTCATGGAAGTAACGAGATCATTGAATTTCCAAAAATTCTTACACCCCATACTCCCCTAGATTTTGGTAGCGGCTTTTACACTACACCTGAATATGCTCAGGCTAATCGCTGGATGTATCTGGCATCACGTCACCATCACACTGGCTTTATAAATATCTTTGAATTCAATAAAGACGACGCCATATCCCTAGGCTTAGGCATTAAGGAATTTGACACAGCTAATGATGAATGGATAGAGTTCATAACCCACAACCATACCGATGCTTACTATGATCACGGCTTTGATATAGTGCTAGGACCGCTACCTGATGAGGATAGCTATTTGGCGCTTACATCATTTGAAGCAGGCAATATGCAACTTGAAAAACTTAAAGCGCTACTATTAAGGCGCGATCTTACGACTCAATGTCTGTTTCACACTGAAAGAGCCCTCAAGCTTTTACACTTTATTGGCTATCGACGTGTCAGGCTTTCGCTTGAAGAGGGCTTATAAAAAAGGCCTAAGATGATCCTCAGGCCTCATTGCTTACCAATTACAATGGCAATTAGTGGGTAGTCTTCTTAATTACAATTGAGCCTATAAATTGAAAAATGGAGATCATTAGCAAAATCACCGCAACCGTAAGCCAAATCATGTCACGATAGCCCATCTGATAACCATAACGAATAGCAAAATCACCAAGACCACCTGCACCGATGGCTCCGGCAATTGCAGTAATTCCCACAAAGGACACGAAGGTGATCATTGTGACACGGGTAATGCCGGGGATAGATTCTCTTAAATACACGCTAAAAATTATTTCACGCGGACTAAACCCCATAGCCTGCGCAGCCTCAATTAAACCTGAGTCGACATCAGATAAAACCTGTTCAATTTGACGGGCAAAAAAAGGCACCGTACCAAAGACCAAGGCTACAAAGGATCCGGCAAGTCCTGAGCCTGTACCTACAATCAAACGAGATAGCGGGATCAAAAGTACCATCAAAATGATAAACGGCACTGAGCGTATGAGATCAATTGCTCTATCTGAGATAGTAAACACTAGACGATGAGGAGCTATGCCTCCTTTTTTGGTAACGACTAAAGTAACCCCTAAGGCGACACCTAAAAACCAAGCGATAGTTCCAGAAACAGCAATCATGATGAGAGTTTGGTAGAAGCACTCTAAAAACTCGCCTTCTAGCGATTCAAAGTTTGGCATGATCTGATAGATAAAGTCGGTCATTTAAGCATCTCCACATCAACCTTACGTTCTCTTAAAAATTGCACCGCTGCCTCAATTTTCTCAGGATCTCCTCTTAAATTTACCGCAAGCTTTCCAAGTGGTACGCCCTTTATATAGTCAATATCGCCATAGAGTATATTGGCTTCAACCTCAAAATACTGATAAAGTTTTGACATCAAGGCCTCACCTGTTGCCTGACCAGTATAAGTTAGGAACCAAATATGGGTCCCATCCTTAAGATCGGCAAGTGAGCCTGGGATATCGAAGATGTCAAAGAATGATCCTACATTAGAGGCTGTCTCTAAAAAGCTCTTAGTGCTGACATCGTGGGGATGAGAGAAGAGCTCATAGACACTACCGCACTCCATGACTCTACCATGTTCCATCACTGCCGCCCTATCACAGATCTCTTTTACAACCGACATCTGATGGGTGATCACCACGATGGTTAAGCCAAGCTTAGAATTAAGATCACGTAGAAGCTTTAAGATTTGCGCAGTAGTCTTGGGATCAAGAGCTGAAGTTGCCTCATCACAAAGCAATACCTTAGGATCGCAGGCTAGTGCACGCGCAATAGCCACACGTTGCTTTTGACCACCTGAGAGTTGAGATGGATAAGCCTTTTCTTTATCAGCAAGATCAACTAAAGATAGTAGTTTCATGATCTTGTCACGACGCTTGCTCTCATCAAGACCTGTGCGTTTTAACGGTAGATCGATATTGTCATAAACAGTACGCGACGGCATTAAATTAAAATGCTGAAAGATCATGCCTATTTCTTGACGTACCTGACGTAGCTCTTTATCCCCCAAAGATGTCAGCTCTACATCATCTAAAAATACCTTACCTGAGGTGGGACGCTCAAGTAAATTAATGCAACGTACTAGGGTGGATTTACCAGCTCCTGAAAAGCCGATGATACCGAAAATCTCGCCATCAGCGATTTCTAAATCTACGTCCTTTACCGCCTCGACGATACGTTTTTTATCGACAAAGGTCTTGGACACATGTTCAAGTTTGATCATTTATGAATCCATTTTTCAAATTACGCTGACATCATACCCCAACACAGGCAAAAACTAAAAAGCGCTTGCATATAATAGATGATTGTGTAATAG
>CAVJLP010000130.1:0-4630 GCA_963650525.1 Firmicutes bacterium CAG:534 | reverse complement strand
AGGGTGGCAAACTTTTTAACGCAAAAAATGGCAGGATTATTATTGCACTCTAACATATAAAGAAGGAGGCCTCCTTACAGGAGATCTTCTCTGATATTGAAAGCATTATTAAGAAAAACGCCGATGATCATGGCATAAAAATGCAAAAGGTCGGGGAACTTGAATACGGCAATACCAATGTAATGGCCAGTGCACTGCATTTAAGGCAGATTTTCTTAAATATCTATGGCAACTGTATAAAATTTACCAACCGGGGCGGTAGCATTACCACTTCCCATCAATGCCTTGAAAAAAAAGGCAACATAATAACCTTCTGCTGGACCATAACCGATACTGGTATTGGCATGAGTAAGGAGTTTCTATCCCATATTTTTGAACCCTTTTCGCAGGAAAATCAGGGGGCTCGCAGTCAGTATGCAGGATGTGGTTTGGGCATGGCTATCGTCAAAAAATTAATCGACGAAATGGATGGAAACATTAGCATTGACAGTGAAATTGGCAAGGGCTCGCGTTTTGTAATTACTCTGCCTTTTGAAATGACTTCTGCAGAAGTAGAGAAAGAGCAAAATCAGGATCTTACAAAAAAGCTTTACGGAGTAAAAATTCTGCTCGCGGAGGATAATGCGCTAAATGTAGAGGTGGCAAGTTCTATGCTTGAAGATTTAGGCGCTAATGTAACTGCTGTTGACAATGGAAAAAAGGCGCTGGAGGAATTTAAAAATCAGCCTGCAGGATCTTTTAATGCCATTTTAATGGATCTTATGATGCCTCAAATGGATGGCTATGCCGCAACAAGGGCCATTCGCGGTATAAATCGTGAGGATGCAAAAGAAATTCCCATCATAGCCGTTACCGCCAATGCATTTTTTGAGGACCGACAAAAGGCATTAGATGCCGGTATGAATGACCATATTTCTAAGCCGATCGATGTTAATAAAATGGTTGAGGTTATTTTAAAGCATTTAGTATAGGGCTTATTTAGAACGCGGTCTTTTTTAAAAAAAATCGATTAAGACCGCGTTAAGGGTTAAGGGTGAGGGATGATCACCTTGACCTTAGCTGAGCCTTCTGCATTGCAAAGACTCTTATACAAGACACCGACAACCTCTTCTAGCTGTTTATCGAGCTTGAAGGGATAATTGATGATCAGCATGCCTGAGCCGCACATACCGCGAACCTCATCCTGCTTTTCAACGCATAGCTCGGCTTGCAGTAGCGGCATATTCAATCGGCGTAATTCCTGCGTAAGCTCCTTTGAGTGATCAGAGAGTCTTCCTAGGACTGGATACCACACTGCGTAAATTCCATTAGACCAGCGTGCAAGGCCTTTTTTTATAGCCTTAACAGTTTCGTAATACTCGTTTTTCTCCTCATACGGCGGATCAATAAAGCACAGTCCGCGACGTGGAGTAGGTGGCAGTAAAGCGGCTATGGCCTCAAGACCATCTCTTTTTTGAATATTTACACGATGATCATGATGAAAAATCTGCTTCAGGCTTTCAAACTCTGAAGGATGCAAATCAATAAAGGTAAGTTTATCTTGCTCACGTGACAGTGTCGCCTCGATATACGCAGAGCCTGGCATCAGGTGCTCACCTTCACCTTTAAGCTTATCTAGGATCTGGTAATACTCAGGTACTAGACGTTGCAGATCACGATTGGCGGTGATCCTAGAAATTCCTGACTTGAATTCTTCATTCTTCTGCGCGAAGGTTGAATCCTGAGAGTAGATACCGGCACCTGAGTGGGTATCAAGAATAGAGAAAGGCTTATCCTTACTAGCTAGGGCACGCATTAAAAGACAAAGGGTCATGTGTTTGATGATATCTGCGTGATTGCCTGCATGAAAGCCGTGACGATATGAAAGCATGTTAGACCTGTAAAAACGCGGCCTTAAGCCGCGCAAGTTAATAAATTAGGCGCTATTGTAGCAAAGATCACTATTAGTGGAAGTATTCACCACCTGCAAGGAAATTAGCCTCATCTAGAGAATGCAATAGCTGCTTGAGCCCAGGATCGAAGACATTACGCTCAAAGTCATAGAGCCCCTCCAATACCATCGCATTGACGCATTTGCCAACTAGGATACCGGTCTCATCAAAAATCTTCTCCATGGAAAGCTCACATTCAAAATAGGCAAGAGAGCCTGGGATAATAGGAAGATGAAAGTTTTGGGTAAATTCCGGGGTAATGCCTGCCCACTTAAATTTATCGCCCACATCGCGACCATGGGCAGAACCTACCTTCTTAAGGTTTGCAATTAGATCCTTGTTAGGCAGAGCAATTACATATTTATGGGTATCAAGGATATTCTGGGAGGTGGTGTGATTTCTGTCTAAAACCACGAGAGGTTCGTCCATGTTATAAAGAGTATTCCAGGCTGCTGTCATCACATCATATACGCCATCTTTACTGATAGTTGAGATGTTAATGGTCTGTCCGCCACCTAGGAGTCGAAATACCTGCTGAAGATCAAGTGCTTTATAGGACATAGTCTGTTCCCTCTATTACTTTTCCAATCCTAATAATTGTTACATAAATTGCCACAATAATATAAGTCAAAGAGGTAAATTATTCGTACATGGTAAACTGTGAGAAAAATCACATTCGCTGTAGTAAGATCTGGCCTTAAATTTTGGTTATGAATGCTTTTTACGATGAACATCCTGGAAAATATTTTTAAGTCTGATAGAACGCAGAAAATTGCCACTTTGGTCTTCTTTGTTCTGCTTTTTCTGCTCGGGGTATATATCTACCGTGATTTTGGGCTGACCTGTGATGAGCCACTTGACAGAAATACGGCCATAGCTAATTTGAAATATGTGCTCACCAGATTTTTAAGCGACGACACGGTCCGGGCAATTATTCCTGGTTTTGATTCCATAAAATCTCTTGATGATTTTGTCGATCATGACTATGGCGTAGTATTTCATCTGCCAGCCTACATCATTGAGCTTTTATTTTATAAGGATAATTTTCAGGAGGCATTTAAGGCACGTCATCTTCTGAATTTTATCTATGTTTACGCAGGTCTCATCGGACTTTATGCAGCAATAACAAAGCTCTTTAATGAGCGCCTGCTAGGCCTTACTGCAGTACTGCTCTTTTTATTATCGCCAAGATTTTTTGCCGAGAGTTTCTACAACGGTAAGGATCTCATTGTTGTAGCCTTTGCCTGCATCAATTTTTATACCTTGATACGTGTATTAGATAAAAGCTCTTATGTAAATTTAATACTGCATGCCTTATCAACTGCACTCATCATCGATACAAGAATTATCGGCGTGGCCTACCTTGCAACCACCATGGGCTTATTATTTGTTAAGGGCATCTTCAGCGGTAATTTAAAGCAGATGCTAAAGCACATCATCTTTTACGCAGTTATCTCATTTATGCTCATTGTGCTGTTTTTCCCGTATCTGTGGGCAGATCCGCTAGGACGCTTTATCGGTGTATTTAAGTCCATGTCAGCCTTTCGTCACGACGGCCTGATCCTCTTTGATGGTAGTTTTCACAATGTCCATGATGTCCCCAAAAGCTATGTGCCAGTTTGGATAGCAATTACATTGCCACCATTTATCCTAGCTTTGTTTATTTTGGGAGTTGTTGCCTATCTGCAACACAGTGTGCTGTTATTTAGAAAACAGGGGCTTTTGGCGTTAGATAATAAATACACGCTGTTCCTGCTTTTTGCCTTGGTTATCATCGCAGGCTCAATAGGTAGCATTATTGTGCTGCACTCATCTCTTTATAACGGTTGGCGTCAGCTTTATTTTCTCTATCCTGAGATGATCGTATTTGCATGCTTTGCAGTCTTTAAGGCCCTGTCCATGCGCAGGGGCTTTATGAAATACATTGCCCGTGTTTATCTTGGACTATGTCTTTTAGGAGCTTTTTCATCCTGTGCCTTTATAATCAAAAATCATCCTTATCAGAACGTGTATTTTAATAGCTTTGCCATGAAGCCATGGATCTCAAACTATGATGTTGATTACTGGGGTAACGCTACACACCTTGCCTATGAGTTTTTATTAAAAAGGGAGGTAAAAACTGTATTTTACTGCCATGAAAGTATGATCTTCAGAGCAAATCGTAATGGTCTTAAAGCTGAGGATTTAGATCGTCTGGTAAAGGTTCCGTGCAAAATTGCCAAATATCACATCAACAACTTCTTTGGCCGCGATGAACAGGACTATATAAGATTGAGAAGCCTTAAAGGGGAGCGCGTATTTACGCTTAAGGTTTCAGGTGAAACTGTTCTTGAGGTGCTTGAGAACAGGTAAAAGATGGGGATCTGATAAAGATCCCCTGTAGGCTAATTAAGCTCTGTTAAATCAAAGCCTCTGCCATTGAAACTCCACTCGTAACCTGTGTTATTGAGGTTACGCATGAGAGTGATCTTATTGCCAGAGATTTCAAACTGGGGATCACCGCAGATATCCATCCCGACAGGATTTACTATACTCCACATCATATTTTGGGTAATACTCACGATATAGAGCATGCCATTGGTGAACTCACCATCCTCTCCGGTAGGGTAATGAGGAACTGCGCGTAAATAACATGTATGTTTACTAAAATATGATATCATTGCATCAAGAGGTGCAATGATTATGGATTGGGGTGGAAT
>CAVJLP010000129.1:0-4694 GCA_963650525.1 Firmicutes bacterium CAG:534 | reverse complement strand
GTTAGCGGTAGTTACAGAGGAGTCACAGAGGATCTTCCAGTACTCTTTTCCAGTCAGCTCACGATAGATGCACAGGCACACTAAGAAACCATAGAATACTGCAACTACTGCAGACTCAGTTGGAGTAAAGATACCTGCATAGATACCACCTAAGATAACTATAGGCATCAACAGAGCCCAGACAGCACTCTTAAAGGAGACTAAGAAGCGTACGAAGCTAAAGCCGCTTTCACGGGGGAAGTTCTCCTTACGAGCCTTGATATAAGCCCAAACACACAGAGCAACACCGCAGATAAGGCCCGGAATGATACCAGCCATGAGTAGCTTTGCAACTGAGGTATTGGTGATATTACCGTAAATTACGAATACAGTTGAAGGAGGGATCACGATACCTAAGGTACCACCGATTGCCTGCACAGCTGCTGAGTAATCCTTAGGATAGCCACGCTTGACCATCTCAGGATACATGATGCCGCCGATAGCTGCAGTGGTAGCCACAGAGGAGCCTGAAATTGCGGCAAAGAAGGTACATGCTACAACAGAGACTAGTGAGATACCACCAGAGATCCAGCCAACTAAGGTATCTGCAAACGAGACTAATCGTTTTGACAGACCTCCCTTGGCCATGATATCACCTGCTAAGAAGAAGGCCGGCAGTGCGAGCATGGCAAAGTTGTTGCAACCTGCAAACATCTTCTGGGTGATAAGAGATAAGGAAAGATTAGGATCAACACTAAGGGCTACGACGATAGCGCCACCTAATGACCAAGTAACAGGCATGCCGATCACCATGAGGCCTGCTAAGGTAATTAACATTAAAATTGCTGCAAGATCCATGGTATTACTCCTGATCGTTCAAAGCCTTAAGTGCATCGCAGAAATTAAACATAGCTGCAATTGCAGATAAGAGGAAGCCTAAGCCCAAAATTGAATACATGATCTGCATGGACATACCCAATGCAGGAGAGCTTTGGAACTGTGATACATCGATCATGCCGAAGGATGAATAGAAGAAGAGCACGGTGATGACTACAGTCAAAGCCTCACGGAAGAGATCTAAATACTTTAAAGCTCCCTTTGAGATCTTGTGATCAATGATGTCAATACGCACGAGTGACTTAGATGTCATGGCAAGGTTCAAGCCTAAAAGAGTCAAGGTAACATACAGATAGCGTGACACCTCCTCAGACCAGGGGATTGAATAGAACACCACATAGCGAGTTGCTGTCTGTACAAAGATAACCGTCATCATGGCTATCATGCACAAGGCAATGATAGTACGGGCAACGCTTTGTACCTTGGTAAAAAGACCACGTATAGATTCCATCTTCTACCTCCTTATTGAGCCAAAGCGGCAATACGATCGGCAACTTCCTTGAAAGCTGCACCATATTTGGCACGGACGCCGGCACTCTTTTCAATAAAGCCTGACTTGTCAGGATAGGTAACCTTCATGCCCTTGCTCTCAAGAGTCACGATAGCCTCCTTATCCATCTTACGAGACAGAGCACGTTCATCTAATGAGGCCTGCTTCATGCAATCACTGAGTATTGTCTGATCCTCAGGGCTTAACTTATCCCAGACCTTTTGTGAAAAGAGAATGAACACGGTTGAATAGCAGTGCTCGGTCAAAGCCATATTCTTGTTAACCTCAACTACGTTATTCTTATCAATAACGGTTGCTGGGTTTTCCTGACCATCCAATGCGCCCTGCTGCAATCCGGTATAGGCATCAGACCAAGACATAGGCACAGGATCTGCCCCAAGTGAGGTCCACAGATCCTGATGGATCTTGTTTTCCATAACGCGAATACGCAGTCCGGCGACATCATCTACACTATTAACAGCTCTTTTTGAGTTGGTAAGATTTCTAAAGCCTGACTCCCACACGGCAAAGCCATGCAGACGCACCTTTTCAAGCTTGGTTAAAAACTCCTGTCCGATCTCACCTAAGAACACCTTATCGGCATGCTCTGCCGAGGTAAAGGTATAAGGCAAATCGAACACCGCAATGGTAGGCTCAAAGTTTACGAGCACTGACTGATTGACGACTGCCATATCGAGATCGCCCATCTGCACAGATTCGATATTCTCACGCTCAGAGCCTAACTGACCGTTATGGAAGGTATGAATGGCAATACGGCCATTGGTCTTCTCGCTTACATCCTGGGCAAATTTATCCATGGATATACCGATTGCACCGTCAGATGCTGATGCCTGAGCGATACGCAGGATCATCTTGCCGTCACTTTGACCACCGCAGGCAGTCAAAAGCACTGTAGACATCACTGCAACGCCCAACAGGGTTTTGATGTGCATAAACACTCCTTATGTTTTCTCATTTAAACTTGTTACTTGTCTAACGTTTTTATTATTTTTTTAGACAAGTATATTATGGCAGATTCAAAGCACCATCGGGAGCTCTAGTCTGAGTCCAGGTGGTAACCTCATCCTTATTTGGATACTTGAGAGCTTCCTTTTCGTTTAAGATAATGCCAAGACCTGGTCTGTCATTTGGATAGACATAGCCGTTTCTAAACTCAGGTAGTCCGTCAAAGACATCGAGTAGTGCCCCTTCAGGGCCTGAGAGCTCCTGAATTACGAAATTAGGTGGTTTAATACCGGACCATTCCTGAACACCAAAGTTAGGCGCAGCCATATCGATATGAATATTAGCAGCATGTCCTAGAGGTGACATATCACCAGGGCCGTGCCAGGCGGTACGTACGCCAAACTGCTCGGCAAAGATTGCAAGCTTCATGGCAGGAGTGATACCACCTATCTGGGTTACATGGACACGGATGAAATCGATAAGACGCTTGGCGATGAGATCACGGTACATGGCCTCATTGTTAAAGAGCTCACCTTCTGCCAAAGGAACAGAGGATACCTGACGCAGACGCTCAAAGTATTCACACTGATTGACAGGAAGTGCATCCTCTAGGAAGAAGAGCTTATATGGATCTAAGGCACGGGCAAGCTCAACTGCCTCACAGGGGGCAATACGCTCATGCACATCGTGCACAAAGTCCATATCAAAGCCTAGCTTATTGCGCAGACCGTCAAAGAGCTTCACGGTCTTGCGGATATACTCGCGGCTATTTAAATAGATGCCGTCATAGCTACCCTCAGGTGCAGTTTTAGGAGCCTTCATCTCAAGACCGCCACCATAGCCACCTGACTGGATGCGCAGATGCTTGACGCCTAAATCCTGATAATACTGAACCTGATCGACGATCTCCTCCAAAGTTGAACCGTCGACGTGACGATACACTGGGACGCCCTTGCGCACAGCACCACCAAAGAGCTGATAGACCGGCATATTGGCCATCTTGCCCTTGATATCCCAAAGAGCGATATCAACACCTGCAATGGCATTGTTCTCAATACCACCGTTTCTCCAGTAGGCGTTCTGGTGCATAAGCTGCCAGAGCTCCTGAATATCCTCAACGTTACGTCCTACAAGCAGGGGCTTTAGATAATCTAGAACATAGGAGGTAACAGTACGCCAACGATAGGCAAAGGTGGCACAGCCTAAGCCGTAGAGGCCAGGCTCAGAGGTCACAACCTTGACTACGGTGAGGTTAATCCCCTCAGGCGCAGTATTGATGACCTCTATATCTTGGATCTTAACGCTCATTTTTTCTCCGTGATCGATTAATATCAGCAGTTTACCAACTTGTTGTACAAGTTATAAAATCTTATAAACAGGTTATATATGCCGTTTACTATGGTTTAATTATAGAGACAATTTTAAATACTTGTAAGTTGTCTGACAAGTGAGTTTATTAAAACATGATCGAGATCATGTTTTAAGTAAAATTTCAGGTATTACTCTTCGATTACAGGAGGACGTCTGGCAATCTGATCGATTGCAGAGGAAATATGACGTTCAAGCAAGCGCTCGGCGCGACGGTCATCGTGTGACTGAATAGCAAGTAAGATACGCTCGTGAGCCTTAAGACCACTGTCAAAGCCAAAGAGATCGTTCATTTCATGGTGAGATTTGGCGGTATTTTCAAAGACACTCAATAACGTATCACTTAAGACCTCATTGCCTGAGGCTTTGGCAATTGCCAAATGATAATCCATGTCAGCCTTGATGAAGGCATCAGCATCCCCTATGCTCTGACGCATGATATTCAAGGAGCTCTGCAAAACCTCAGCTAAGGCCGCAACCTTGGTTCTACCCTGCAAAAGTGCCCAGTGCAACCCCTTAGGCTCAACTAACAGGCGATATTCAAGCACCGCCCTGATATCACTATAGGCCTTGGTAGGAAGCAGACCGGTGCCTAATCTGTCGACGGCATCAGAGATTAAAAAGCATCCTCTACCCTGCTCAGAATGCAAGATCTTAAGAGTGACAAAGCGGGCAATAGCAATACGCAAGGTTGCACGGGAGACATGTAATTGCTTGGATAAGACCGTCTCTGAGGGGATCTTCTCACCAACCTTCCATGCACCTGATGCAATACATTTTCTTATGTAATCAGTAACCTCGGTCGTAACTAAAGTACGGGTGATCTGCTCTTCCATATACATCCATAAAAATCTTTAATATACAAGAAACGCTAAATTATTCTAACTAATAATTTTACCTTACTGCGTGATACATTTCACATTTAACTAAAACATTAATGGCACTAAATTACATTTTTTTGCAATATATTTTATTTTTTGTTGCAAAGCATATC
>CAVJLP010000128.1:0-4793 GCA_963650525.1 Firmicutes bacterium CAG:534 | reverse complement strand
GTTCAAGGATATGGCAGTAAAGCTCAATTAAGCAGGGATTTAAAATGAATAAGAAGGCTATTTTTATTGCATTTGTCTTAAGTGCAGCTGCCTGCTGCAGTGTGTTATATATGCGCTATGAGGGCTCTGAGGTTTTAAACAGAGCCTATGGTAATGTTGATATTAGACAGAGCACACTATCCTTTGAAAGATCAGGCCGTATTACGGAGCTTTTATATGATGAAGGCGATCATGTAAAAAAGGACAGTGTGATGGCAAGGCTTGATACAGCAGATCTCGATCATCAGATTGCCATTGCCAAAACGCAGGAGCAGGAGTCTTCAGCCTTGCTTGATGAAATGCTCAATGGCTATAGAGCTCAAGAAATTACACAAGCTAAGGCAAGTGTCGAGCGTCTTAAGCACTCCTATGCGCTTGCAAAACTTACTAATGATCGCTATCAGAAATTGTACCGCAGTCATAATGTCTCAGCTCAGGATAGGGATCAGGCCTATTATTCCATGTCAGAAATAAAAGCACAGCTTGATGAGGCATTGGCCAAATATGACATGATGCGCGCAGGATACCGGCAGGAGGATATCCAAAAGGCCAGAGCCCAACATGATAATGCACTTAGCAAAATACAGTATCTGTCCTATCAAAAAGAGCAGCAAAGCGTGATTAAAGCTCCTTTTGACGGAGTAGTACGCTCACGTAAAAATGAGATTGGCGATATGAGCACACCGCAGTCTGGTGTTTATGAGCTCTCATTAATAGAAAAAAAACGTGTACGCGTATACCTTACAGAAAAGCAACTGGTTTTATCAAAGATTGGTAACAGCGCTCAGGTAATAACCTCAAATGGTGACCA
Source organism: Firmicutes bacterium CAG:534 (assembly GCA_963650525.1). GTDB lineage: Bacteria > Pseudomonadota > Gammaproteobacteria > Enterobacterales > Succinivibrionaceae > Succinivibrio. The sequence continues at coordinate 3,943 of CAVJLP010000128.1, read as the reverse complement.
TATCACAGGTAAAATTGCCTATATCAGTGATACTGCGATGTTTACTCCCAAAACCGTACAGACTGAGGATTTAAGAGCCGATCTTGTCTACGAGGTCAGAGTTGATGTTGATGACACAGATAACATCCTGCGTTTGGGGCAGAGTGTGACGGTAGATTTTCAAGATGAGTAATCTCATTGAAATTGAAAAGCTTACCAAATCCTATAAATCACAAGGACGTGATCGGGTAGTAGCATTAGAGGATTTTTCACTTAAGGTAAGCTGCGATCACCATTTTATCTGTCTGACAGGTCCAGATGGAGCCGGTAAATCTACGCTCTTAAAGCTCTTAGCAGGAGTTATCAAAAAGGACTGTGGCTCAATTAAATTAAACGGTCAAGCTCCGGATAATAATGATCCAGTCTTTACTAAGAATATAGGCTATATGTCTCAATCCTTAGGACTATACGGTGAGCTTAGTGTGCTTGATAACCTGCGCATTTTTTCAGGCCTTAAGGGGGTGAGGCTTAAAGATAACGAGAATTATCTTCTTTCTCTTTTGGAGAAGGTAAATCTTGCAAAATTTAAGGACCGAGCGGCCGATGCCCTCTCAGGTGGGATGAAGCAAAAGCTAGGATTAGTGTGTGCCTTTGCCTCAAAGCCTCAGATCCTAATTTTAGATGAGCCCACCGTAGGCGTTGATCCGGTATCCCGTACAGAGCTGTGGCAGGTTATTTTTCACTATATCGAAGAGAGTGGAGCCTATTGTATTTTCTCTACAGCCTATCTTGAGGAAGCAGCCAAGGCCGATCTGGTGTTCATGATGGATGAAGGAAAGATCCTATTGCAGGGACGACCTGAGGATATATCATCAAAAATTTCAGGTAGAACCTACAGCCTTGAAATAAGTAAAGTGTGTTATCAGACTGCAGTACGGCAGATGATGACACTTGCAGCACGTAGCTATCTAGGATCTCCCATCATCGATGTCGTACCGCGACTAGGGCTTATTGATATTCTTGCAAGGGATGCTTACAGCGAAGACAAAATAGAGGCCTTTATTAAGGATAAGCTGCATATATATTTCAAACTTTTAAAACGTAAGCCTCTTTTAGAGGATGCCTATATTGCACAGTGCTTTGTAAATAAAAAAGGTGATTTAGGTGATGAAATAAAAAGTGATCTTAGGATTAACCGCTATGATAGTGAAACTGAGGTGGTTGATGTCCATGAGATTAAAAAACAGTTTGGCAGCTTTACTGCGGTACATAAATCAAGCTTTAAGGTGCATAAGGGGGAAATCTTTGGTCTTTTAGGACCAAATGGTGCCGGTAAGACAACCACCTTCAGAATGATATGCGCACTGCTAACTCCCACCTCCGGTAGCGTAAAAATCAACGGCTTTGATTTAAAGCATGCCAAGGACGATGCCCGGGCAACCATCGGTTATGTTTCGCAGAAATTCTCACTGTATCGAAAGCTAAGTGTGCTTCAAAATCTTGAATATTTCGGCTTAAGTTACGGCCTTTATGGCAGAGCTTTAAAAAAACGCATACAAGAGCTTTTAGTAGAATTTTCCTTGGAGAAATTCAAGCAGGTAAAGGGAGAGGAGCTACCATTTGGCGTGCAGCGTCAGCTATCAATGGCCTGTGCACTCATCCACAAGCCTAAGATTTTATTTTTGGATGAAGCAACCTCCGGCGCTGATCCCTACGCCAGACGCAATTTCTGGGATAAGGTAAGCACGCTGTCATCATCTGGTACTTGTGTGATTGTGACCACGCATTTTATGGATGAGGCTGAATACTGCGACAATTTTCTAATCCAAGATCAAGGCCGGATCCTGATCCTAGGCTCGCCTGATGAGATCTGTGTAAGAAATGGTAGGAGAGTCAGCATTGAGGATACCTTTGTTGAGCAGGTTATGAAATTCAGAGAGGCAGGAGATAAGAAATGAGCTATCTTACTATCCTGCTTGAAAAGGAAATCAAGCAGATTTTAAAGGACAAATCAGTCTTTGTGCTGGTCTTTATCCTGCCAATTTTACTGGTGATAATCTACGGTAGTGCCATCAGAATGGAGGTAAAGCCTGTAAGTTTGTGTATTGCAAGTTATAACCAGAGCCTGCTTGAACGCACCATCGCCGCTGAATTTCTAGGCTCAGAAAGCTTTAAGGTATCAATGGTACCAAGCTTTGCACAGGGTAAAGCACTGCTTGATAATGATCAGGTTAAATCCTTGTTATACATACCAAAAGATTTTGCAAGGGAGCTTCAAAGTGGGCATGGGCAAATCGTTATCTATTTAAACGGTACTGAAGCGCAACTTGCTTCAATTTCGGAAAATTATATCAAGCAGGGCATACAGAATGCTGTCGCCAAACTTTACCCAAATAGTAACGAACGCATCTCCATTATCACTAGAAACTGGTTTAATGAGTCAAATGAATCAGTCTGGTTTTTAATGTCAGGTCAGTACATCAGTATCATAAGTCTGATTTGTATTTTCCTAGGTTGCTTCGTAATTGCGCGTGAATGGGATCGAAAAACCATAGAATCACTCTCTGCCACCAATGTCTCGGCACTGCAAATTGTGCTCTCTAAGGTTATTGTTTATTACGTACTATCCTTATGGGCAGTATTTATTATCCTGACGTTAGGTGAGCTTTTATATAAGATCCCGATCCGAGGCAATGCAGTTTCATTAATAGCAAGTCTCTCTATCTACGCACTTGAAATGATCTGTCTAGGTGTTTTGGTATCAGCCAAGCTTAAAAGCCAGTTTACGGCAGCACAGTGTGCGGTGATCATTGGTTTCTTACCAACCGTCATGCTCTCAGGACTGCTCTTTGATTTAAGAGCAGTTGAGCCCTTTATCGCATTTATTGGCAAAATCATACCGCCAACCTATGAGGTCAAGGCCATGCGTATCAACATACTCTCAGGTGGCAACAGTGACTTTATATTGCAGAATTTTGTAATTCAGTTAGCGTGGTGTGCATTGTTTTTTATCCTAGCGGTAAGACAGGTAAAAAAGGATAGCAAGTAATGCTAGAGAATATTTTTAAGTCCTATCTTAGGATCCTGGCGCTTATAAAAAAGGAGTTTCTCACCATTTTAATGGATAAAAGCTCCCGCCTTATCCTGATTGCTCCTGTGATCATGCAGTGCATCATCTTTGGCTACGGCGCATCCTATCATCTTGAGCATGTCCCCTATGTAATATGCAATGACAGCAATGATCCTCTGGCCTATGAAATTGAAAATGAGTTGTTGCATACCCCAAAATTTGAGCTTACGGCAAACTGTCGTTCAAGGCAGTGTGTAAAGGAGAGTGTCGATAGGGAGCAGAGTCTGCTTGGGATCTATATTGCATCTGACTTTAAGACCACTCATCAGATTTTAGTGGTAACGGATGCTAGAAACACCGCTTCGGCTAATACCGCTGCAGGTTACGTCGCATCTATTATTGAAAAGTTTAATGATAATATCTTCGGCACCAGCTCTATCAGTATTAATTCAAGGTATCTTTATAACGAGAATAATTACACCCGTTACACCATATTAATCGGCATGACCCTTGCCTTATCTGTAATTCAGGTGCTACTGCTAGCATCATTATCAGTATCACGTGAAAAGGAGGAGGGGTCATATGACATGATGATCATGACTCCGTCGCGTATCTTTGAGATGCTGATTGGTAAGGCAATTGCACCGGTGATAATTGCGATGCTACAGTCTTTGATGCTCATTGCCATATGCAACTTTTACTTTGAGATCCCGCTTAGAGGAAATATTCTTGCCATAGGAGTGCTAATTGCTATCTTCTCCTTTGCAATCGTAGGTATAGGTCTTGCTATCTCAACTTTAAGCAGAACCACCATGCAGTCGCTGATAACCTCTTTTTCATTGTGCCTTATTTTTATTATGTCATCAGGTCTTATTACTGCAGTTGATGGAATGC
>CAVJLP010000127.1:0-4843 GCA_963650525.1 Firmicutes bacterium CAG:534 | reverse complement strand
ATAAGATACCTATCTTACATTTTTTATCCTAACATCTTTTTAAGCTGGAGTTTATTTATATGGGAATAGCTTGTAGCTTTATTTCTAATAAATTACTATCAAGTCGCGTAAAAAACGTCATGCATTGATTAATGCAGATAAAAATTCTCAGCAAAAACGGGGGAGTAGAAGACCGCTCTGCTTTAGTTGCATTGGCAGAAATTTCTAAATACCTAGGCTACAGAGATGATTTTATGAGATATAACAGCTAAAAAAGCATGATCGTCAATAAAGATTACAATCACGCTTTTTAAATTAACCACAGATCCTTCTTAGCTCTCAGGCCTTATTATTAATTGGCAAAGGGCCAGTTAGTTGCAGCCTTGATACCATCAGCAATATCAGCTGCGGTGTCAACCACAGTAACACCGGCTTCTTCTAAGACTTTGCGCTTTTCTGCGGCAGTTGAACCACCACCTGAGATGATAGCACCGGCATGTCCCATACGCTGTCCCTTAGGGGCAGAGGCACCGGCAATATAGGATACAACAGGCTTGGTCACATGAGCCTTGATAAAGGCTGCAGCATCTTGCTCAGCAGTTCCGCCGATCTCACCTACCATGACAATGGCCTCGGTTTCCGGATCATCTTGGAAGAGCTTTAAGACATCCACAAAGTTTGAGCCCTGCACAGGATCACCGCCAATACCTATACAAGTAGACTGACCGTAGCCTGCATCAGTGGTCTCTTTTACAGCTTCATAGGTTAAGGTGCCAGAGCGTGAAACAATACCAACCTTGCCCTTTTTAAAGATCTCTGATGGCATAATACCTATCTTGCACTCATCAGGGGTCAGAATGCCTGGGCAGTTAGGTCCAATGAGCACACTCTTTGAATGGCGCGACTTTTCCTTGACCTTAAGCATATCCAATACGGGGATACCTTCTGTAATACACACTATAAGAGGGATCTCGGCATCAATAGCCTCTAGAATAGAGTCTGCTGCAAAGGGGGGCGGTACCATGATCATGGTTGCGTCCGCGCCAACAGCTGCCTTTGCCTGCTTAACAGTGTCAAACACAGGTACACCCAAATGAGTCTGACCGCCCTTACCTGGAGTTACACCTGCAACTAATTTTGTTCCGTAGGCTAGCATCTGCTCTGAGTGGGAGGTACCCTGAGAGCCAGTAATACCCTGACAGATAACCTTGGTGTCCTTATTAACCAAAATACTCATGTTAACTCCTTAAGCCTGCTGTGCAGCCTTTACAGCCTGAGCTGCAGCCTGTCTTAGATCGCGTGCTGATACAATATTAAGTCCGCAGCCATTTAAAATGTCCTGACCTACGGCAGCATGGTTACCTTCAAGACGTACCACTACTGGAACCTTAGTATCGATTTCCTCAACTGCACCCTTGATGCCCTCGGCAATCATGTCACATCGTACAATGCCACCGAAAATATTAACCATGATGCATTTGACGTTTGGATCCTCTAGGATGACCTTAAAGGCCTCCTTGACACGCTCTTTGGAGGCAGTACCACCAACATCTAGGAAATTGGCAGGAGCTCCGCCTAAGTTTTTGATGATGTCCATAGTTCCCATGGCAAGGCCTGCACCGTTTACGAGACAACCGATGGTGCCCTCAAGGGGAACATAGGAAAAGCCTGCCGCCACGGCACGTGCAACACGTGGATCCTCCTGTGAGGGATCATCCATAGCCTGAAGCTCTGGGTGACGGTATAAGGCGTAGGAATCAATATTGATCTTGGCATCAAGGCATTGTAGATGACCGTCATCCTTTACTACCAAAGGATTGATTTCAACTAGGGATAAATCCTTATCGAGGAACATCTTAACAATGCCCTTGAAGATTTTTACGAATTCACCTACCTGCTTGCCGGTCAATCCAAGGTTATAAGCAAGCTCGCGGCCCTGATAGACGGTAGGACCTACCAGAAGATCGATCTTTTCTTTTAAGATCTTCTCTGGGGATTCCTTGGCAACCTCTTCAATGCTCATGCCACCTGCAGCAGATGCAATTACCATTAAAGCAGAGTTTGCTCTGTCGATGACACATGAGACATAGAGCTCTTTTTCAACATCAACAGCCTGCTCAATTAAAATACGGTTTACCGGCAAACCATGAGGACCTGACTGACGGGTAACTAAATTACGACCAAGCCATTTGGCAGCAAATGCTTCAGCCTCTGCCGGAGTATCAACCTTGGCAACACCGCCTGCCTTACCGCGTGCACCAGAGTGCACCTGACATTTGCATACAAAGGGACCTGGGGATAACTCATAGGCCCCCTTGCCGATGCCTGTTGCCTTGGAGCTTACTTTGAAGTCAGCTACCGGAAGACCGTATGCTTTGAAGATCTCCTTAGCCTGGTATTCATGTAAATTCATATGTTTTATCCAATATCGTTATTGTTGTTATCCCTATTTTAATGCAAAAACCCCAAGATAAAAATACCTCGGGGTTCATTTTGCACCTTCTAAGTGCAATTTTTACTTATCAGAAGCATCTTGCTGGATGACCATATTGATAGCATCATCGTTATACTCGATCTTCTGTAGCTCTCTTGCACCTTTATAAAGCATATTGGTAGCATCACCACCTTTGATCTGCACTAGCTGAGATGCAATAAAGTTCTCATAGCCAGCCTCCTGAGCATTGCTGTCCTCACCGACCTTCTTAAGTACAGCTAAGACTGCATTTCCCTTATCAGTGCCGATGGTATAAGCCTTACCCTCATCCTTGGGCATGGCAAATACATTCTGGGAGAACTCCGGGGAAATATCTTGGGAAGAACGAGAGATCTGTACGTCCTTACGGACGGTGACATCAGCAGGTACTGTAGCATTTGCATCAGCTACTAGAGCCTTGGCAAATTCTGAGAGGATCTTATCTGCCTCAGAAACAGCCTTGCTTTCATAGGCAAGCTCAGAGGCCTTATCCTTTGCATTATCCAGAGCAATAAGCTTTGCATCCCTATAGGAAGTAACGTTGATGACTGCGGCAGCTTCATCAGATAGGGAAATTGCCTGAGAGTTGGTACCTGAGGTACGGTTCTCCTCCTTAAAGGCAGCCTTCTGTAGCTCCTGAGTATTCAGAGGCCAAGATGCCTTGGTATCACCAAATACCAGATCACCAGAATCTTTAATTTCAACATTTAACGCCTTGGCAGTGGCATCTAGTGAATCAGGATTTTCAAATGAAACATCAGTTAAGGTCTGAACCTTTTCATCGTATTCCTTGCGGGATTGCTCATTTACACAAGCCTTTACCACCTCGTCCTTGATATCCTTAAAGGCAGGAACATGAGCTACAGTGATACCGGTTAATTTAATAAAGTGTGCACCGTACTGATCATTTATCACCTTGGAGACATCACCTACATTCTTAAGCTCAAATAAAGCTGCATCTAAATTTGAAGCAAGCTTACCCTTCTGATATTTACCCATGACACCGCCGTCATTTTTGGTGTTGGCATCATCAGAGTATTCCTTTGCCAGCTCCTCAAAGCTCTTGCCATCCTTTAGGCCCTGCTCGATTGCGGCAACGGTCTTTTCCTGATCATCACTCTTTTTAACCAGGATATGTGAGCATTCACGCTCTTCAGGATAGGTAAACTCATCCTGATGCATGTTGTAGTAGTCCTCAGCGGTCTTATCATCAACCTTAATGGTCTTTTTAAGATCCTCAAGTGAAATAACCACATAATTAAAGCGGACGGTGGCAGGATCCATGAATTCATTATGATGAGCATCATAGTAGGCTTTGATCTCATCATCTGAAACCGCTACCTTATCCTTAAGGGAGAGAGGATTTAAGGTATAAAGATCAACAGTGCGCTGCTGTGCAAAGAGCTTGGATATTTCAGAGAGCTCATATGGCATAGGAATTGATGACAGCTGAGTTACAGGAACTCTGATGGAATCAGCAAGAAGACCTATACGCACCTGCTCGGCGTAATATTCAGGAGAGGCTCCGATATTGCGTACAGAGGCCAGATACAGATCGTTATTGAACTTGCCATCCTTAAAGAAAACAGGATTACGACGGATATTGTCCTTTACCTGCTCATCACCGATACGGATCCCCTGATCATAGGTAGCAGCATTAAGAGCGATGGAATCAATCATGCTCTCTAACACCTGCATATGCAGTGCCTTGACAAGATTCTTATCTTCCAGAAGTTCAGTTGCCTGCGGACCATAGGTACGCTGCATTTCCTGAGTACGACGGTTGTACTGCTCTGTCCAATCCTGAGAGCTTACCTTGAAGTCACCGATCTTGACAGGATCAGTATTTAATTTGGGGATCAGATAATTGCCAACACCGGCAAACACGAATGAAAGGATGATGATCCAAAACAGGATCTTAAAGATCCTGCCGTGGGCACCCTCTCTTAGAGTATCACTAAGCATAATTTCTTCTTTCAAAAGGCCTGATGCGATTATGCATAGGCTATGAACAACAAGCCCTGACAAGCCTTGAGGCTCTGCGGGCACTGTCGTGAATTATAGTGGATATGCTTGAAAATTAAAACGGTACTTATTTGCAGAAGGCGCTTTAGTTAATAAAAGCACTTATGAAAGGCGGGGGAAAGCATTGCCTGATATCTCCCTGCCTTCCCCTATAAGACTAATCAATCTTATGCTTAAAGAGCACAGCAGCTAAAGTCATGGTAATAGCCCCTACTGCAAAAAGTGCTATGAGCTTATCGCTTATTTGAGCAAAGCTATAACTCTCAAGATACAACTCCCACATAGCATTGATCCCGTAATACAGAGGATTGCAGTAGGCTACAAGCTTAAACCAGGCAGGCATTCCATCAACTGCAGTAATAAGAC
>CAVJLP010000126.1:0-4871 GCA_963650525.1 Firmicutes bacterium CAG:534 | reverse complement strand
GGCACTGACGTTGATCAGCCACGTAATCTGGCAAAATCGGTAACCGTTGAATAATCTTTTCTGCAGGAAATTGCGCTAAGGCGTCTCCTGCAGTTTTGATGCTCACCTGTATTCATGAAGCGCTTATCAAGGCTCTGTACTCCTGAGGCTACGTTTATATACGCAGCCGCTGGTCGCTATTGCGGCTCGATGTTCTCATCGGTGCTGTTCATTGCCTTTTTGTTACTGGTAATGCGCCAAGGAACTAACATCATCACCGAGCAGCTCATAATCTCAGGGGTAGTAGGCGTAGTTGTATCTATCTTGATAGGATGGGTAGCAGACAGTAGCTTCATCATTAAAAAAGGTGTGCTTTCATGGATCCTAGGCGGCTCCCTTACTACCGCCGCCTGCCTGCTTATCATGTTTGCAGAGCCCTTAAAAAAAGATTTTACGCTCTCAGCTATTACCTCGGTGCTATGGATCATAGCCTTTGTCGTATCTGACACGGCCTTCTGGTCACTTACCGCATCCTTTGGTGCCCGCCATTCGCTACGTGAATCCATATCATCAAAAGCACGAGCTACAGGTGTGTCTCTTGCAGGCATTTTGCTAACTGCAACCATCATTGCATTGTTTTTTGCTCCCCATGCCAATTCTCATACTGTATTTAAGCTAGGAGCATTATTTGCAGCCCTGTTTATTTTCCTAGGCGCAGTATTGCTGTTCTCACGCTTTGGTGAGGCTCCTCTTCAGGGACTACTGCACTGCAAAGAGTTTGTAAACGTCCTCTTTAAAAACGATCAGCTTATGTCAGTTACTGCAGTAACTATCCTGCAACAGCTATCAATATGGCTTGCCATGGTTGGCGTCAGTGCTGCTATTTTGCATTTTCAAAGCAGTGGTGAATTGTTATTAGCCTTCAGCATTCCTGCGATCGTATCGCAATGTCTTGCCTATCTCATATTTCCAAGAGTAACCCAGATCTTCAGCCGTCGTGGCATGTTTATAATATCAGCCATCGTCATGATCACTGCCTTTGTGCTGTTATCCTTTGAAAAACCTGACGATATCAATCACCTAGGAGGTGTCATCGCTGCCTTTGCCCTTGCCAATTTCGGTATGGGGTGGTCAATTGCCTCAACTACCGCAATGACTGCCGATTGTGTTGAATATGGTGAATTCAAGCTTAGAAAACGAGCCCCTTGTGTAGCCTTTTCCATGCAAACCATGGCCCGTTGCATCGCACCTCCTGCAGCCTTCTTGACCTTTGCAGCAGGCGGTCGCTTTGGCAATCTTATCTATAAATCAAACGATCTGGATTTACTCTATCCTGCATATCGCTTCACGATAGCAATCGCAACCTTTATCGCTGCCTTGATGCTGATAAGCTATCTGGTCTCATTTAAGCTTCATGGCAAAATGTTTGAAAATGTGCTCAGAAACCTAGAGGATGGACGTGACGGTCGCCAGAATAATGCTGGATATTCGGCAAATCCTCTACGCTATGCAATTAACAATCAGGCTGTCTTCTGTCAGCTTAAGGCTGATAGCCCTGAGCAGGTGATGAAGCTTTTAATTGCAAAGCTTAATCAAGTACAGGCTATTAACGATCCCAACCTCTATTTAAAGGAAATAGAGCGCAAGATTAAGAAATTTCCTGCAGGTATTGCAGATGGAATAGCTATTCCTCACGCCATTGGTACCTTTGTAAACCGTCCGGCCATTGCTATTGCCACCTTGGAGACTCCCTTAAACTTTGGCGCAGCCGATGGACAGGACTGCGATCTCGTATTCATGATCGCATCCACCAACGCCCAGAATGCCTACATCTCACTTTTAGGGCAACTATCCTTAGTCCTAAATAACAAAGGCTTTTGTGACAGGCTACGTAAGGCTGTAACTGCCGAAGAGATCATAGACAGGATCAAACAATGCGAAAAACATCTCAAATATTAAGTACTCTTACTACTGCTTTTATCTCTCTTTCATCAATGATCTGCTCTCAGGCCTATGCCGAGGTTAATGTTTGTGCCGCGACACAAACCTATTCAGCCTTAGAGAGCATCAAAGCTCATGCACCTGTTGACTACAAGGTGCAGTATGCAGCTGCTGATGATTTGGAGACTATTGCAACAGAAGACAGATCTAGATGTGAGCTTGTTTTAAGCTCAGATGAGAAGCTACCAGTGCTGTTAGTAAGATCCGGCAAGCTAAATCTTGCTGACATGCATCAACTGGTAAGAGCTCCGCTTTTATTATGGTCATCAGATCCAACGCTACTAGATAGTTCTGCAACCGTAGTTGCCAAGAAAAAACTAAAATCATTAGCTTTACCCAAAGCAGAACTTACCCCAGTAGGTTTTGCAGCCTCGGAAATCGTCAGCCGTAAAAATTTCCCTACGGATTATTTAAAAGGCAAAATCTACCGTACAGAGCATGAATATCAGGTCTACTCGATGGTCGAAAGCGGTAACGTGCAGGTAGGATTTTTATCAAAACCTCTCATTATGGATGCCACAGGACATACCAAAGGATCGTTCTGGCAGGTACCAAGAGATTTATACTCTGAGCTTAGCTATTACCTGATGCCCATTGATCGCTACAAAGACGATAGTGAAGTTAAAAAACTTACAAATTATTTATTAACCTCTGATAAAGTTATGCGTGATTTTATAGTCGCAGGTTTTGATAAGCCACTTAAATAAAATTAATTTTCGTACATTGATAATGTATATATTATTAAAAGCACGCACATAATCTAAAAAAATGGAACCAAACGTTAACTTCGAAATAAATAATATCTAGTTTCTTTGTATAATTTAAATTTGAAAAATTTAACAAAAAATTTATAAAATTACAACATGTCAAAAAGTTTATCTAAAAATATCTTCAACCAAAAAGTTATAATCCTCCATTTTTAGTCTCTGAAACAAGTTTCTCCCTTAAAGTATGCTCAACACATCCTTTAGTAGGAGATGTTGCTGATTCTGCTTCCTTAGATGCGATAAATTTAATATTTTGAGAACTAAGCTCAACTGCAGTCGAATTAATAGAAAATTGAGAAACAGAAGGAAAGTAGCCAAAAGCCCCTCCATATGCCTTAATCCCCGCACCAATTAGAGTCCAACACATTTTAAAATGAGATAAATACATCTCTACCTGATCTAATCGACCATTTTGATCATTTTTACTAAAAGGAGTCATTAATTTGGGTTTATCATCTTTAATTCCGTTTTTCTTATTTTCTTTATATTGTATCATCTGGAATTTAAGAATTATTTTTTTACAGATCCACAAGCAAAAATCAATGAATTTAAAACCAATTTGGATTATTGCGTCAAGATAATCATAAATATTTTTTGCCTTTTCCCATGAATTGGAAAATTTATTAAAATTATGCATAGCACCAATTACATCATCATATATATCACCAAAAATATCTACAAGACTATCGAGATTTTGATACGTAGTATCATTTTTTAAAGATGCACAACTTTGCATAATATCTTTTAAGAACTTTCTAGAAGCTGATGTGATATTACGATACTGCTCAAATTTTCCTTGAGTAACCATTTTAATTTCTGACCCAACCATTTTTACAGTTCCGTATCCCAAAGAAATACCAGATTTTAAAGGTCCATTTAAAGATAATCCATTATTTCCAGTAAATTTAATATTATATGCAGAGCCTGATATACCGCTATACGTGGCTACAGAAAAAGAAGAAGACAATAAATCTGAAAGATCATCACCGCTAGTCTTGGGTTTACAACATCTTATAGTAGTACCTGTAGAAATTTTTGTTCCTTCAGAATTAGTAGTGACACAACTTAAACCAACATGTGACAAAATTGTTTTTGATGCATTTTGCTCTATATTTTCTCCATTAAATAAAATACTTTCATATGCATTAAATTTAATGTTTTTCGCAGAAATTTCAATATCGCCTGTTTCAGAATTAATCTTAATTGAATCCTGATTATTTAAGATCAAGGTATTAATACTTTTATTTTTTTTCTTATTATCGTAGTCATTCTGTTTCTTCTTCAAATCATCAAATAAATTAACAATCTTATCAGCAAAAGAGTATAAATCGTCTCTGCATTCTATGTACTTTGCTTTTGACTTACTAAAAGAATCATATATATTTAAAGATTTGCCACTGTAATATTCTCTAGTTAAATCAAATAAGTCTTTTTTATAATTATTCTTAGCGCAAATAAAGTTAGAACATTTCTTTTCTAAAATATTTTCATCATTTTTTAAACAAAGTTTATGAAAGTCTTTATCATATATTTCGAACTTTCCCCGTTCTAGTGCACTCAGCATCACTGCACTCTCAGTAGCTTTAGGTCCTAATTTTAATAAACTAAAGAAATAATCCTTAGGACAGTCGCAACTCTCTGAAGCTAAAATTGCTTTATCTTCAAAATTCAAAATTTCACGGCTGTTAATACTATGGTTAAATGTTGCAATATCAATAGGACATTGAAGATATCCATGTAAAAAGTATGAACCATTTCTTTTTAAAACAAGAATTCGCTGTCCTTGAAAAATTCTGTGTTTAACAGATGAATACATTGCAGGAAGCAAAGAATGAACACAAATAATATTATCGGTACAGTTGCTATTATTATATTCGTCAGTAATTGCATAAAAAATATCATTATTATTCGTCGGATCATCAAAAAAATCTGCATATTTGTCAGAATTAATTGCACCATCTCTTGAACAAGCAACAGCTTCAATAAGTTTTACACTCTCAATATTTTCTTTGTAGTCTATGACATTTTGTGGTACAAGACATCCTAAATCAGTTTTTTCACCAAAATCTAAAGGCTGATTTAAATCTAAATCCTGAATACATTCATATGAATGATGATCTACAT
>CAVJLP010000125.1:0-4878 GCA_963650525.1 Firmicutes bacterium CAG:534 | reverse complement strand
GTGCTTGATGGTGTAAATTTAAATGGCGTAGCGGGGGCGGTATCCTCTAACTTTGAGGGGAGCACTGACGAGATTGAGCAAGCCTTGAAAGCTAAATATCGCTATGTTCCTAAAACAAAAGCTGAACTTATAAAACTTGTCAACGATCCTAGCGTTTGTCTTGTAGATATAACACCGTATTTCGTAAAAGACTTAAGCTACCTCTTTGCCCCAAATAAGGACGAGGTTTTATTACGTCTTAATAACGATGATGACGACCATAATGGAAATAAGCTTGGCGAACGTCATGATAATTATGATGGCATTGAAGATTGGGATGTATCCAATGCTACGAATATGAGCAACATGTTCTCTGGTTGTGTTTGTTTTGACAAGGATTTAAGTAAGTGGAATGTGGCAAATGTAGAAAATATGAACTGCATGTTTGAGTACTGTCATGTATTTAAGTCGGACTTGAGTAATTGGGATGTGTCAAAAGTTGAGGACATGGCGTCGATGTTTTTTGGCTGCTATGAATTTAGGTCAGACTTAAGCAAATGGGATGTATCACATGTAAAAAAAATGAACGGTATGTTTGGTGGATGCAAACAATTTGATGCTGATTTGAGTAAATGGAACGTATCTAGTGTAAGAAATATGTACTTTATGTTTCACAATTGCGAGCATTTAAATTGTGATTTGAGCGCATGGGATGTTTCAAATGTAGAGAATATGTCCGATATGTTTTACTCATGTCGTGCATTTAGCTCTGATTTAAGCCAATGGGACGTATCAAAGGTTAAAAAAACGTATGGCATGTTCAATGATTGCGCCAAATTTAATTCTGATTTGAGTAAGTGGAATGTTTCAAATGTAGAGGATATGTCTGATATGTTTTGCGCGTGTCATTCATTTAGCTCTGATTTAAGCCAATGGAACGTATCAAAGGTAAGAGATATGACGAGCATGTTCCGAGATTGCCCTTCCTTTAATTCTGATTTGAGTGCATGGGATGTATCCAATGTGAGTACGATGAACTTAATGTTCTATGGTTGCACTTCCTTTAACTCTGACTTAAGTTTATGGAATGTATCTAATGTAAGCGCTATGGGGCTAATGTTTAGTGGCTGTGAGACATTTAATTCCGATTTGAGTAAATGGGATGTTTCCAAGGTAGAAGACATGAGCAATATGTTTTCTGGTTGTGTTAACTTTAATTCTGACTTGAGTGCGTGGAATGTATCTAATGTAAGCGATATGAGCTCTATGTTCGTAGGCTGTGCTGCCTTTAATTCTGACTTGAGTAAGTGGGATGTATCCAAGGTAAAATATATGTGTGATATTTTTGCTGGTTGTTCTTCCTTGAATTTTGACTTAAGTACATGGAATGTGTCAAAGGCTGAAAGTGAGGATAATATGCTTGCAAATTGTACTGGTACTAACTTAAGTGTATTTCCTGTGATGATAAAACGTTTCTTAAGCTGATCCTTGCAGGAGCCCTTGTGGCTCCTATTAAATGAGCACCTTCGTGCATAATTGATTTAGTAAGTCATTTACCGTGCGGATGTGTGATTTCGAGAAAATCAGTTATCCGCACGCCACAGTTGGTATAACTTAGACTAGGCAAAAATCGAGCCTACACACTCCCCTCTAGCTAGTAAATCGTCTTTCAAGCAGGTTTTGTAAAAAGTAGCTGTTAGCTAGCATAAAGCCAAGCTTGAACACGATCACGGCCTCGATGATAAAGATTAGATATGAGACCACAAACTGCAGCTGAGTGCTCAAAAAGGCAAGGAGGATGAAACACCACCACAGCGAGATGTGATCAAGGATCTTTACGACGAAATTCATATCGATTAACCACACTCCCTGCTTATTGACGTTATGCCAGATCTTAAAGCTCATGATCCCTAAAAGTAGGTAGCACCACTTAAAGCAAAACAGCGGCATCAAAAGCCTGATGACGATGAGCTTGTTGTACTCACGCGCGCCAAAGAACTTGGCTGAGTCATTATTCTCATAAAGAAAATCGGCAAGAGCAAGCACTACATTTCCTGGCTCAAGATTTGACGCGGCACTTAAGCTCTCAAGTAACCTAAGCTCACCTGAGATGAGAAACTTTGAGTTAATACCGCCTGCCCACAGAGCAAGCCACAAAAGCATCAGCACCCCAAGCATCATCATGTTTCTAATTATCTTCATATTAAGATCTCCAAATGTTTAAAAAGGCTTTTAATAAGAAACTTAGTCGGTGCTTTCTAGCGCCTGGTAAATTTTCGGTAGCCTTGCAAAAGCGATTGATAAAGCGCGGTATTTTTAAGATCCTGCCTTAGGATGACAAGGCAATCGTGAAACTCCTCAAAAAACTGTTTCAGATTTGATGCATTTATACGAGGGACATGTTTTCTTATAAAGCCGCGCTTTATTTCGTAGCTATCTTTAGGATCCTTTATGGCATCATCTTTTAAAAAGGGAATAAGCCCCTTCATCACGCGCCCGTCAGCAAGCGTTGCAATGTATTCAAGATCAGGCAAGAGCTCGAGGGCACTTGCAGGGATCAGCGGGACCTCACGCTCTTTGGCAGTCTTTGAGATATGGTAGCGATCGCTAAAGCTTGAGAAGCTGCGCGTCATGGTGCGCTCTTCAACATAGATTTTGGGCATGCGTTTTACTACCGACTCACAGGTATCTCCATCCTTGACTCTCATGGAGATAAGGCTGTTGGCATTGGCAATTATCTGCTCGGCATCAGCCTTGGAGCCTCCATGCTTTATAAAATCGGCTATGGTCTGTGTAACTAGGGTCAGGGCAAAACCTGCACCACGGGATTTGTTTGCAAGCTGTACCATGCTTTCACAGAGGATCTCCGAGGCCTCATCTATAAAGATGCAGATGCGGTTTTTCTCCTGTGGTGATGGGGAAGATGCTTTATCTTCATTAAAGTAGCCATGCTTATGCCTGCAGCCATCAGATCTTAGATCCTTGAGGCTACTGTCTTCCATCTTATAGATTTTGCCTGCCACAGCGCAGAGATCTGAGAGCATCAGCTTGCCAAGATTGGCTCCTGTTTCCGAGTCAACCAAAGTGCGCAAGGAGACATAGAGTACGCCGTTTCCACTTACGATGCTGTCAAAGGATATGCCCATAGATGGTGAGAGGGCTTTTTTAAGTGATCCTGCACTAAGAGAGTTGAGCTTTGGCAAAATGCCTGCAGTTACCTTGCCATAGAAGGTTTTGTCAAGATTGGCCGTACTAAAGAGCAGATCGAGATCGGCATCGCTCTCCTTTAAAATCTTTTTATCAAGTAAGGTGTGATAGAGCTCCTTTAAGGGAGCAATGGAGGCCCGGCACTTATAGGGAATAGAGCTATAGAGACTTATGAGCTCCTCATCGGCGCTGTCTTTTACCACCTTGTCAAAATATCTTATGAGGATCCTTTTAAAGGAGTCAAAGTCTGAGAGCACATCACGGATCAAGGCAAGGGTGATTCCGTATTGGCATTGACGCTTAAAGGTAATATCATCATCGCATCTGACATCCTCAGGTTTTATCGTAGTTTTCTTGTTTTTGGTAGCGTTCCTTTCCTTAAAGTCAAGCTCATAGCTAAGCTTTAGCGCAATCAAGGTAGAGGTAAGCGCATTTAGCGCATGGCTTTTAAAGTTCTCCCCTGAGCCTGCTGCACTCATTAAGGATGCAATGCGTGCAGATATTTCCGTGACGCTGTCAAAGGATCCTAAGACATTAAACTCTGAGCATTGCTCATCTTCTGTTCGTGATAGATCAAATTGTCTGAATACCTGCTCGCGTTTTTTTACAAGGCAGGCCTTATAGAGGTTGTCTCTTAGCTCCTGATCACCCTTAGGATCAAGCACGATCACAGTATCTCCTCGCATTACCGCCTGCGAGGCGAGCAGATCTAGCATACGGGTTTTGCCAGCACCGGTGGTACCAAAGATAAGGGTATGGGAGTTGAGATCTTGTAGATCCTGAAAGATGCTCTGGTAGTTTGATAGGAACTTTAGGTTATGGATATCGGCAAGGCCATGATCTGAACTCATTGAATGCCTGCTATCTCTTGATAACAGTCGCATCAGCTTTTGTGTATGCCACGGGGTAAATTCAAAGCCCTGTCCTAAATAGAGTGATTTATCCTGTTTTGTTGCGATGTCGTTGAGTTCACTGCGTGTAAGTGTCTTAAAGCGCTGATGCTTTCTTTTTAAAAGATAGTCTTTAAAAAATACAAAGTAGGGCTCAGGCAGGATACAGAGCAGAACTACCACGCCAAAAATTATAAAGGGATCACGTGGCAGTGAGATGAGCAGGGCAAGCTCAATTAAAAGCACGAGCATGGCCTCTTTCATATAGGGCTTGGGTTTTAGTCTCTTTGTCTGCGGCATAAATCACTCCTTTGTCTGTTGATTAAATGGTAATGCCGCCTTTATTATCATCCCTCTTTTTAAACGCAACGGCCTTGCGTGTTTGATTCAAACAAAGATTGTTTTCTCTATATATAACAAAGAGATATTGCGCAACTTTAACGCAACTATCTCTAATATATAAGATGCGTTTATCATATATAGCAATAAAATTGCCGCATTTTTGAAAATTGAAACTATTTTTAGGGAGCTTTCGGCATTTTCTGGCAACGAAAACGTCGGTTGCAAAATTTTCGGAGGGCAATTTTAGGGAGGAGGTGAAAAATTATAAAAAACAAAAATTTTAAAAATTTTTTCTGCGCAAAAATTCTCTCCTTTAAAACATGATTTTTTTCACTTTCAAAAAATTTAAATGAGGAGGCTTTTTAAAAGTAGCCTTTATAAAGACTGTATTTTTAGTACGCAAATTCCTGCAAGATCAAGGACGGAGAGGGGAGTTGGAGCTTTTTTAAAGATAGATGCT
>CAVJLP010000124.1:0-4937 GCA_963650525.1 Firmicutes bacterium CAG:534 | reverse complement strand
TAAAGACTTCCCTACTTTTTGTACTATAGATCCTAGTCTGCCTTCTGCTCGCTATTACTCTTAGGAGCAGAGCCATCTTTTCTAGGACGACCACGAGAGCGCTTAGGGCCTGTCTGCAGAGGTCTTGTTCTAGGACGTCCGCGAGAACGTTTAGGTGCGTTAGGATCTTTAACAGGTTTAGTGCGGGGTCTTCCTCTCTTTTTGGCTACCTTTTCCATTGGTGCAGCCTCAGCATTATTATCCTTGTCATCTGCATCTTTTGCAACGTTTGTATTGGCTTCATCTTTGGAGTCTGCCTTGGCTTTTTTCTTGGTCTTGGTAGTAACAGACGGATCTTCTGTCTTGCTCCCTTTTGCTAAGCCTAAAGCTACAAGTTTTTGCATTACCTTAGGCATGGTATGAACCCAATATTCATCGTCTTCTTTAGGCTCATCATTAGGCTCAACATACCTAGCTGCAGAGAAGAGATCATCCATGACTCCTTTGTATGAGAGCTTGTCTAATAATCCGGCCTTGCTCATTCTGTCGATAATACGGCAGGTAATAACGGAGGCAAAGAAGTTGATGAATTCAGAGCCAATGACAGCAAAATCACTTTGCACACCAGTTTTATCAAGATCAATATCGCTCTTGTAGTAGCGGAAGACTAATTCCAACTCCCAACGTTGTAAGTAGCATAGATATAAGTCCTTAGGGCTTAGATCTTGATCAGATTCAAAGACAATAACGCCCATGTGCTCTTGATCTTTGCGGTATTTTTTAGCATCAAAGGTACCGTTCTTAAGCGCGCGGTCGACGTAGTTACTATTTTCATATCCAGCTAAACGTACATCACGGAAGGCATAGAGGAATTTACCATCAGGCAATTGTTGTTTCTTATAGGTGACAGGCTTACCTAAGCCTTCAACGATACCTACTGGTGATAACATCTCATATTGAGCGATGCGCTTATCATTAAGCTTGATAGGCGTAATGAAATGTAAATCTTTGTGAGCTTTGAACTCATCGGCAATCTTACTTGGAGGAAAGCCTTTATCGGCAATAATAATGCCTTTGGTAATGTTGTTGGTTTTTATGAACTCACGATAGGAGATGGCGTCGATACTATTGCCGGGAAATACCTGCGCACAGATAGGCTCTTTGGTATCGATATCATAAGCATAGAGTACGGAAATATCTCGGCATCCTTTTACTCTCGCTTTATGAGAGTATGCAGATAATGAGTTGATGGTACTGGTATCCTGCTTCAAGGTGCCGTCAATGGCTATTTTATGAGTCTCTAAAACTCGAGCAAAGCGTCGTGCAAAAAACTTCTCTCTAAGCTTTGCATCCTGTCCTAAACGCTTCTCTAAGTCCTCAATTACATTTTTTGAAAGGGCAATATTTGGCAGGTATTTGCTAATGAAGGTCATACCATAGATGGTCGAATATCTCTGCATGGTAATACCAGGCTTAATCACTCTAAGGCATGCTATTGCGATTATCTTTTGGGCATCAGTGACGTCTACTACCTGATATAAGTCGTCTAACAAATCAGCAAATTCATTATTGACTAAAGCAGATGAGCCATAGGAGAGGATTTGTGGACCTGTGGGTGCAGCCTTTTCCTTAAGAGGCACAAACTGCATATTAATGATATGGCCAATGACCCTGCCATTACACGGCTGAGGATTACCTCCCTTGATGTATTTAACTCCACGGCGCTCGCGTACAGAGTAGCGTTTAGGACCATCTCTACCACTATCAACGACAACAGTATTTTTCGGACGGGGAACTGCTCTAATCTCAGGAGGTACGGCCATAATAAAATTCCACAAATATGCTATAAACTCTACAAATATATAGATACACTGTACCATAGTGTATCTATATATGTAAAGGAATTTTATAAATTTTGTGATATTATTCAAAAAAAAGGCCGCGTCCGATGTTTAAGCCATGGACGCGGCCTGTAAGAATTTTATAGACTATAGCCTTAAGCTAGACTATAGTACTGAAAAGAGGGAAGTCTTTAATGAAGCTCTTCAGAATTATGGGAGTACCTTTAAGGAAGCTTTTGAAATTGGTATGAATAGTCGATCTGCTATATTAAAAAATACAAGTAATATAGCTAAAGCGACAATTGGATTGCAAGAATATTCAAGTGAAGAAATAGAAAGAATAAAACGCTGTGAGCCTTCTAAGAAAATATCAGATCTCAAGCTTATGCATGTCGTTGTTGAAGATATCAATTCAGCTGATGAGAATAATTTAACCCTTGTTTTAAAAGAAAAAGAAACTCAGGTTAAATTTAAAGCTAAATTTGATACTGATGATAATGATACCGATTTTACAGATGAAGAAGATGATACTCTTGCTCTGGGTATTCTTTGGAATTCTGCAAGGTACAAACGTTACTTCTGGGCTAAGATAGCATTATCTATAAAGAACGATAAAATAGTACGTGCAAATCTTTTAGAGGTGGCTGATAACAAGGCAGATTTAGAACCTGCTAAAGAAGACACTATCTAAATTAAACCGACTGAAAAAGAACTTACCCTTCTTTGGAGGGGTTTTTTCTATCCTACTTAGAATAATCCTGCATCACAAATACAAGTTCAATAGCATTGAGTTCATCTATTGTGGATGCTTTTTGAATTTGTGCCTGATAAGCAAAGCGTTGCTGATAAAGCTTTTAGCCATTATCTTCACACTCAGCCTTTAAGATCCTTAATTTTTGCATCTTTAAGTAATCTATTGGTTAGGACTTAAAAAGATTGCGGTGCATGAGCAGAATGATATTTTTCTACATGTTCACAAACAGTGCAAAAGTTCCGGATGTGGGATAAAAACACAGTTACTAAATCGTGCGTTAGAATAAAAACGTATTTTAAGTTTTGGCGCTGAAGTTAGGAGTGCGCATCATGTTTCAAAGTAAAGTTGTGATCCCGCAGGATGGACAGGCTATAAGCATAAATGCCGATGGGCGTTTGAGTGTGCCTGATAATCCGATTATTCCTTTCATCCGCGGTGATGGTATTGGTGCTGATATCTCTCCTGTGATGCGTAAGGTTGTAGATGCAGCGGTTGCTAAGGCCTATAACGGCAAGAAAAAGATCTCCTGGATGGAGATTTACGCAGGTGGACGCTCTACTGAAGTTTACGGAGAAGGTGTCTGGCTTCCTGATGAGACCTTTGATTTTATTAAGAAATATCACGTTGCTATCAAAGGACCTCTGACTACCCCTGTAGGTGGTGGTATCCGCTCATTGAATGTAGCATTGCGTCAGACCTTAGATCTTTATATCTGTCTGCGTCCGGTACGTTACTTCAAGGGAGTTCCCTCTCCTGTAAAGCATCCTGAGCTGACCGACACTGTTATCTTCCGTGAAAATGCCGAGGATATCTATGCTGGTGTTGAGTGGGAAGCTGACTCAGAAGGGGCTAAAAAGGTCATTGAATTCTTAACAAAGGAGATGGGAGTTAAGAAGATCCGTTTTACCGAGCATTGCGGTATCGGTGTTAAGCCCATGTCTCATGAGGGTACCGATCGCCTAATCCGTGCAGCCTTAAATTATGCAATCGATCATGACAGAAAGTCCCTGACTATTGTACATAAGGGCAACATCATGAAGTTCACCGAAGGTGGCTTTAAGAAGTGGGGCTATGAGCTTGCCGAGCGTGAGTTTGGTGCTAAGGCTGATGAAAAGGGCGTAGTATCCTTTAAAAATCCTAAGAACGGTAAGACCATTGTTGTTAAGGATTGTATTGCAGATGCCTTCTTGCAGAATATCCTGTTGCACCCTGCCGATTACGATGTAGTAGCTGCTATGAACCTAAATGGTGATTACATCTCTGATGCACTGGCAGCTCAGGTTGGTGGTATTGGTATTGCACCTGGTGCTAATATCGGTACTGATAGTGCTATTTTTGAGGCAACTCATGGTACTGCTCCTACTATTGCAGGTACCGGTAAGGCAAATCCAGGTTCCATTATTCTGTCAGCAGAGCTCATGCTACGTCACCTAGGCTGGGAAGATGCTGCAGATTTAATCGTAAATACAATGGAAAAGGCTATCAGCTCTAAGCATGTAACCTCTGATTTTGCTGAGGCTATGGACGGTGCTACAGTTCTTACCACCTCAGAATTTGGTGATGAGTTAGTAAAGAACATCTAACTCTCTTCTTCTTTATCCTTATGGGGCAGATCTTGGGATCTGCCTTATTTTTTGAAAAAAAAGGAGAGATCCAAGTTGGCAGGATCTCCCCAAACTGCATTTCAAGAAGCATGGCAGCGGAGAAAAAGGAGAAATCTGCTGCCAGGATTGGGTTAGCTATGGCTAACTAACGGGATACAGAATATCACGGATTAGTTTTGTGTCAACAATTTTTGCATTTTTTTCCTAAAAATCAGCGCGATAAAATGCAAAAGCCCGCACAAATGCGGGCATGGGCACAAAAAGAAGTGCTATTAACGGGAACGGAAAGTAATACGTCCCTTAGTCAGATCATATGGGGTGATCTGTACAGTAACCTTGTCACCGGTAAGAATGCGGATGTAGTTCTTACGCATTTTGCCGGAGATGTGAGCCATTACAATGTGGCCATTCTCTAACTGTACTCTGAAGGTGGTGTTAGGCAGGAGCTCAAGTACGGTGCCCTGCATTTCAATGCTTTCTTCTTTTGCCATAAATAAATGTTATTAATTAATCCTAAGGCCACAGGCCTTTTCTAAAAACGCAAGCATTATACACTAAAGCGCATGTAGATGCGAAAATCTACAAACGCAAAAAAAATTTAGTTTTGTGCACTAAAAAAGCCAAGTTGTTAGCGCTTGGCTTTTTTCTGCAAATTTTACTACCACTCGGCAACAGAGCCATCAGGATGGCGCCAGACGGGATTATGCCAGCTTACATCGTGATCCTGTGAGGCCTTGATAATTGCCTCCTCATTGACCT
>CAVJLP010000123.1:0-5218 GCA_963650525.1 Firmicutes bacterium CAG:534 | reverse complement strand
ATATATACCTCTCATATTTGATAAATCTGATTCTATTCTATGGATCAAATGTCACGGTAAAAAAACTTTGTATAACAAACAGTTCTTAAACTTTTATACCGTATAAATAACAACTATGTTCAATAAGATTAGCTTTTACATACAAGCTCCTAAAAAAATTAAATCATCAAAATTACCGGTTATCATTTAATTATTATCTAAGCAATGATATAAAAATACAATGATCTGACATACATTGTTTTATACAAAAGATAGGCTTAAAGATCACCTTATCCTTCTTGCATACTTTACACTATTTTTACATGGTTGTTTAGACATTTTTAATGTTTTTAATACAAGTTAATCAACCATTGTGAGCACAGGCTTTATCAGGAAGCCGCAAGCTGAAACAAAACAAATCTCACGCAAATAAAAAGACCCCTCTTTTTTAAAAGAAGGGCCTTGTATTATTTTACGGATCCTACTGATTAGACAGCTTCTTCGTTCTCTTCACCAGTACGGATACGAATGATACGCTCAACATCAGAGATAAAGATCTTACCATCACCGATCTTACCGGTATGAGCTGCGCCGATGATAGCCTTGACGCTCTTATCAACCTCGGCATCCTTAACTACAATTTCAAGCTTGCACTTAGGAAGGAAGTCGACTACATACTCAGCACCACGATAGAGCTCAGTGTGACCTTTCTGACGACCAAAACCTTTAACATCTGATACAGTCATACCTGATACACCGATGTCAGCTAATGCCTCACGCACGTCGTCTAACTTAAAAGGTTTGATGATAGCAGTAATTCTTTTCATTTTTTAAACTCCAGATGTCAAGATTAGAGGTTGTAACCACGCTCGCCGTGGGATGCCAAATCCAAGCCTTCGGACTCTTCCTCAGGGGTAACTCTGATACCTACTAAGAGATCGGCAATCTTGAAGGCAATGAAGGCAACTACTGCAGCCCATACGATGGTAACAACTACTGACATGAACTGACCGTAGAATTGACCTGCGATGGAATCCCAGCCTTCCTTGAAGCCCTGACCACCTAATGAAGGAGCACAGAAGATACCAGTTAAGAGAGCACCAGTGATACCGCAGAGGCCGTGAACACCAAAGACATCCAAAGAGTCATCGATACCAGTCATTCTCTTAAAGCCGTGAACACCCCAGAGACCTACGAAGCCTGCTACGATACCAATTACCATGGCACCGACAGGACCTACGAAAGCGCAGGCAGGAGTAATAGCAACCAAACCTGCAACAACACCTGAAGAAGTACCTAAGTTTGAAGGCTTCTTAAAGGAGATCCACTCACCGGCCATCCATGCAAGAGCAGCAGCTGCAGGAGCAATTACGGTGTTGATGAAGGCCAATGCGGAGATACCATCAGCAGTAAGCTCTGAACCTGCGTTAAAGCCTAACCAACCGATCCAAAGTAATGCTGCACCGATGTATGTATAGGAAACATTATGCGGAGCCATGAGAGTACGGCCAAGATCATGACGCTTACCTACCATTAAGGCACCAACGATACCGCAAACACCAGCATTGATGTGAACTACGGTGCCACCTGCGAAGTCATAGGCATGGAACACGGAGTCAATAAAGCCACCGCCCCAAACCATGTGGCACAAAGGAGCATAGGAGAATACGATCCAAATACCAACAGCCAAGATTAGGCCTGAGAACTTCACACGCTCAACAGTAGAACCAACGATCAAGCAAGCAGAAATTGCACAGAAGGCACCTTGGAAAATAACCCAAGTGTATTCAGAAATTGAACCAGATAGTGATTCTGCATCAACATTATTAATAAAGAGATTGCCAAGACCACCTACAAAATCACCTAAGAAGCCATCAGTTGGGCCAAAGGCGATAGAATAACCGACGATGAACCAAAGCATAATAGCCATACTAAAGACTACTAAGCACTGCTCCAATACGGACAAAACGTTCTTAGCACGAGCCATGCCGCCGTAGAAAAGACCGATTGCCGGGACGGACATGAACAAAACAAGCATTGCAGAGAGGAGGATGAAGCCGTTGTCTGCTAATGATAAAGTAGCTTCTGCTTCATCGGCAAACGCACAGGGCGCGGCAGCAAGCGCGCCAATAAGTGCGGCGGATTTAATTAAACTCATATAAAACTCCTTGTTATGAGGGCTAATCAATACTGCAATTACAAGATAATAACCTGTCCTAAATGGTGCAATAAGAGAATCAAAAAGGGCTCAAAGTGATGCATATTTCACACTTTTGCACCTGCATAGAACATTATTTTCACTATTAAGGCGCATTTTTGAAGCTATAAACAGGTAAAATGAGCCGGTTTTTTTAAATAAAAAGCAGTTTTTGACAAAATATATATTTGAAAGATAAGGACTATTTTTAAAAGCACCAACAATGATCTCTACATATATGCATAAAACACCTCTTAGAGGTGAAATTTGGGCAATACTCCGCCTCTTTGGTCCAATCATCGTAGG
The DNA here is from genome assembly GCA_963650525.1 of Firmicutes bacterium CAG:534. Lineage (GTDB taxonomy): Bacteria > Pseudomonadota > Gammaproteobacteria > Enterobacterales > Succinivibrionaceae > Succinivibrio. The sequence goes on along the minus strand of CAVJLP010000123.1, from coordinate 2,736 downwards.
TCAACTTGCAAGCTGTGCAATCTCGGTTACCGATACCGTCATGGCAGGAGCTGCTGGCACCATTGAACTCTCTGGTGTTGCCTTAGGTACTGCCTTTTTTAATCCTGTGCAGATGTCACTTTGTGGTCTTACCCTTGCTATTCCTCCTATAGTGGGACAGCTAAAAGGCGCAGGACGCATGGCTATGATCTCAAAGAGAATGTGGAGTGCAATGTGGATCTGCCTTGCGGCATCAATATTGTTTGCATTAATTTTGCTTTTACTTCGGCAGCTTTTTTTTATCCTACCATCAGATCCACAGATGATCGATGTGGCAGCGCGCTACACTCTATGGACAGTTGCCGCAATGCCAGGGATTGCGATGATGGCAGTGGTACGCTCCTACTCAGAAGGCCTAGGTCATACTCGTCCAACTCTTATTTTTGGACTCACCATGCTCGCGCTTAATATTCCCTTAAATTACATCTGTATTTTTGGCAAATTAGGACTTCCTGCCATGGGTGGTGAGGGCTGTGGTGCTGCCACCTGTGCCACCTTTTATTTAACCGCGCTATTTTTTTGTATCTATGTAAAAAGGGCAAAAATATATGATGGTGCCAGATTATTTGTAAAAAGCTATGGCATTACCCTACCTGCAGTTAGATCCTATTTAAAAATAGCTATTCCTATCTGTTTATCGCTAGCACTTGAGGTAAGCTGCTTTGCCTTAGGGGCCTTGATCCTCTCCCCCTTTGGACCTACAACCGTAGCTGCCCATTCAATTGCACTCAATATTTCGGGCATGATCTTTATGGTACCGCTCTCACTTGCCGCAGCTCTTACCATTCGCATAGGACATACGGTTGGTGCAAAAAATCTAAATAAAGTAAAAAGAGTCATTAAGGCAGGCTATACGCTAACCCTCATCTTTGTGGTGATCTTCTTGTGTGTGCTTTATTTTGGACGCATGCTCTTTGTTGAGTGCTACTCAAACGATCTTGAGGTTATCAGCTATGCATCCTTAATTTTGCTCTATTGCTGTGTCTATCAGCTACCAGATAGCTTACAAATGACCTCCATCGGTATTTTGCGCGGCTTTAAAGACACTCGCATAATTATGTACGGCACTCTTATTGCCTATTGGATAATAGCTATCCCCTTAGGCTATATGCTAGCCTACGGCATTTTCACCAAGCCCATGCAAGCCATAGGGATCTGGATTGGCTTTATTGCAGGACTTACGGCCTCGGCTTTGATGTATTTATCCCGCGTACATAGGATCTGCAAAAATCCTCGTATTGTTGGTCTAAGGTAGCTATTTTAAGGAGATCTTAGATTAGTGCTAAGGTCTCCATGGAATTTGTTCAATTCCAAGAAGATATGCCTTTCTTGCCACCCCATCAGCAAAACCTGAGATCTTAGATTTGCTAGCTAAAACACGATGACAAGGAATAATAATTGGAAGCTGATTGGCCCCCACCGCCTGCCCTATAGTCTGAGCAGACATCTTCTCAATGTGATAACGTTCCTTATATTTCTTGGCAAGCTCTCCATAGGTAGTACTCTTACCATATGGGATCTCCTTTAAAAGCTCCCATACTTTCTTTTGCACCTCAGATCCTAACAGCATAGTATCAGGCATGAAATCAGGATTTTTACCTTCAAAATAGAGATCAAGCCATCTTTTAGCATCATCAATATATGGAGCAATGTCACTAGTACCAACCAAAAAATGCTGCTCGTGCATCAACACAAATTGTGTGACACTTTCATTATGAGCTAATCTCTTGGCATCATCTGTAGGAAACCTTAAGGTACATACCCCGCCTAAGGTGACATCAAGCTTAAGCTCACCTAGGGGACTATCATAAGAAAATTGCATGTGTAACTCCTTATTTCCTGCAACTCTTTGTTCTCTTGCTTATCTGTGGCATAGGATCGGTCAAATTCTCCATAGCGCCCCCTGCTACGGCCCATAAATAAAAACTTGCCACCGAGCAGTACGGACTAAAGCGACGACGGTACTTTTCAAAAAGCCTTTTATCAATTTTACGATGACGATATAGCATACGCAGTCCCCGCAATATAGCTAGATCATCAAAGCTAAAAACATTAGGGCGCTGTAGGCAAAACAAAAGGATCATCTCGGCAGTCCATACCCCAATCCCTTTAAGTGAGCTCAGCTTTTTTATGGCATCAGCATCATTAAGAGCTCTTATCTCCTCAGGATTAAACTCCCCTGAATCTACCTTAGTTGCAAAATCAATGAGGTACTGTACCTTTTTATAGCTTATGCCTATGCTTTGTAATCTGTCAGGTCCTGCTCTTAGGATACTTTTAGCATCTACCTTGGATAATAACTCCTGCATACGTTGCCAAATCGTAGCCTGAGCCTTCATGGAAATCTGCTGTCCAATGATATGATGTACCATAGCTCCAAAAATATCACTATCAACCGTACGAGTTATCATCCCCACACTGTCAATTACCCAAGCGAGTTTCTTATCCTTGGCCTTTAAATAATCAAGCTCCTTTGAGCCGTACTCAAAATACACGTTTTATCCTAAAATTCTGACAAATACCCTTGTATTTGCTCTACTCTACAAGGTACAGAGCTTATCTTGCAAGCGTAAATTTTTATATACGGCGAAAAGTTCTGATTTGAAGTTGGTCACAATTTCTCATCTAAAATTTTAGCCCGTAATATTGTTATAAAAAATATACTGACCATGCGTCACGTAAGTTCTTTAAAAATTG
>CAVJLP010000122.1:0-5227 GCA_963650525.1 Firmicutes bacterium CAG:534 | reverse complement strand
GTAAATATCTTTTATTTTTCAAGAAGATAAACTAACAATTTCAAAAAAGATATATGACTTTTTTAGTGGATATTTTTTTTATTTTTATAGAAATACGTTTAAATTTTGGTCAGAGTCATTTATACTTGATTTAATTTCATTGCATCTTCATAACATTTGATGTTTTGTTTCAGTCGAGTGGATTAGGTTAGACAAATATGGTTAGAACTGTTGGCGACGTCGAGAATGACGGCAAGAACTCTAATTCCAATAAATGGAATCAGCAGCGGAGACTGGAGTTTATCGATTTTCGTTTGGGAATTGATGGCAAGATTAATCGTAAGGATTTAGTGCAATTCTTTAGTATTTCGGTGCCTCAGGCCTCTTTAGATCTTTCCAAGTATCATTCTATGGTTGAAGAGTCAGATCCACCTCGAAAGAACCTAGTCTATGATCGTCATCTGAAAGTTTATCTGAAGACTCCAGACTTTCAGCCTTTATTCCCAGATGTCGTTTCATCTGAGAGCTATTTCAATGACTTGTTTTTAGCAAGCACTGGCGAATTATCAGACAGTAGAAATTTCTTTGGCTTTATACCAACTGTTGGCATTGCTTCATTTAATCCTCCTCGTAGAACTATTAAAGCAGAGGTTTTATATAACATTCTTGAAGCAATAAGAACCCGTAAGGCTGTCCATGTTACCTATATGTCTCTTACAAGCAACGGTAATCAGGATCGTCTAATTGCTCCGCATGGTTTAGCCTATGACGGTATGCGTTGGCACGTTCGTGCATATTGTTATGATGTTCATGAATTCCGTGATTACGTGCTGTCTCGTATTGTGATGTGTGCCGTACCTAAAATCCCGGCTCCAAGCGATCGTTTCTCTGATCCTATCGGTAATGGCTTTAAAGAGGTTGGTACCACCTCCCGCGATGATAAGGACTGGAATGAGTTTGTAGATTTAGTTTTAACTGCTAATCCGGATCTTCCTGAATGTTCTCGTCGTGCCATTGAATTTGATTATGGTATGAAACCTGACGGGACTATAACCTATAGTTGTCGCAGTGCATTGCTGTTTTATGCACTTTACTATCTGCGTCTGACTAAGGCTGATCAGGATCTTCCTCCTTCAGAGCGTCAGTTGGTGCTTGTTAATAAAGAAGACATCTATCGTCGTCTTGATTCCTCACATAATAAATAAGCAAAGAATAGATAGAAAGACCGCCTGATTGCTCAGACGGTTTTTTTATCACTTAAATTTGCGCTAAACTGACTCTAAATTTTGATTTGGAATTTATCATGAAACAGACACTTCTGTCTTTAGGTTTTGCTTTATTTTGTTTTTCAGCAAGTTCAAATTTATGTTTTGCACAGGAATTTAATGATGTGCAAAAACAGGAAATAGAACAGATTGCATCAGACTATTTAGCAGAGCATCCTGAGGTTGTTGTAGCTGCACTGCAAAAGCTACAGGAGCAGCAGGCTAAGGCTCATGATGAGCTAGTTGTTAATATAGGTGAGTTTTATCGCAAGGATAAGAGTACTCCTATGATTGGCAATGAGCAGTCTAAGCACTATATTATTGATTTCTTTGACTATAACTGTGGTTACTGCAAGACCATGGAGCCTGCAATTAATTCACTAATTAACGATAAGAACTTATCCTTGCAGGTTGTTTATGTAAATTTGCCTATTATCGCGAAGACCTCTTCAGTTAGTGCTACTGTAGCTCAAGCAATTTATAATCTTGATCCTAAGAAATTTGTTGTATTCCATGACAAGCTCATGCGCAATGAAGCCGATTGTAATGACATCGATGCTTTGAAGGATCTAGCTAAATCAATTGGTCTTAACTGGGATAAGGTGGTCTCAGAAATGGAAAGCCGTCGTCCTCAGGAAAAGCTGACAGGCGATCTTGCCAAGGTTCGGGATCTTGGGTTATCTGGTGTCCCTTATTTGATTATCAATGGCCGTGAGGTAAGAGGTGCAATCAGTAATCCTGAGGATCTGCGTAAGATCCTAGAGCAGAAGTAATGCTTTAATAGGGGAATAATATGTCCTGGTGGATCATTTTAGTAATTGTTGCTCCGATTTTATTTGTTATAGGGACAGTTATGAATGCTCTCAAAGAACAAAAGCGTTTTGAAGAAGGCCCGTTGCAGGACATTTTAAAAAAACGTCATCAAGAGCGTCAAGAATACCTAAAACGTACCGGACAATTGCCTCCAGATCCTTATAAAGATGACAAATAATGCTTTTTTATGGAGCCCTTAAGTTCGTAGCGTTTTTTTTTAAAGTAATGACTTTGTTGCGAGTAAGAGGGACATCCTTGTATGGATTAAGTAGATTTTGTATCAGTGTATTTAAATTTCTACATTTGCCAAATTGTGTAATAGCTCAGTTATCGGACCGATCTGGTTCACATGATCCGCACCATGTGGGTCAGTTATCCGCACCCCTCAATTTGTATTAAAGATCCGCTCTAACTCATCACTTCATATTTAGACTGCAAAGTGCAGCCGACGTGGCTGTATTTTTGGAGTTTCATATGAAGAAAACACCACATCATAAAATCAAAACGCTCTTTGAAGAGAAGGCGCGTAATCCCAAGCTTGGAGCTGGCGCTTTAGCTTTAAAGGCAGGCATGGGCAAAACTACTGTCAGAACGTACCTGAACATTGCTCAGATGGCAGGAATTTCACCTTTAAACATCGTCTGCATGAGTGATGCGGAGCTGGAGAAGTTGTTTGGCGCTCTGGGTAAGGATGATCAGAGCTTTGTTGAACCTGACTGGGAGGAGATCAGATCCTACATTAATCAACCTCGTGTAGCAGGCCGCAGTCTACCTTCACTTAGAAACGCATGGACGTTCATTTATCTTAAGCAGAAGTTTCCTGAATACTCCTCTGGTAATTCATTACCACAAGGTTGTATGAGCTTATCTACCTTTAAGCGTCGTTACTCCGACTATCTTGAGGAAAAGAAGCTTTTAGTAAGTGCTCACAATCCATCTCCATCTTTAAACTTTGGTCCTGCATCAATGCTTGAGATTGATATGATTGGCGATGCCTTTTTGTTTGTAGATGAGCACGGCATAACACATACGACGTACATTTTTACGGCAGTGCTGAAGTACTCAGGATTAATCTATGCAGAAGCTGTGGAAAAGAGGGATTGTGCAGCTTGGTGCCGCTGTATCACCAATGCTTTCTACGCCATAGGTGGGATCACAGAGGTGATCCGCAGCGATAACGATTCAGCTATTACAATCCACGGCAGTAAGGCTAGAGGGACTGAAACCGTATTTAAGCCTGAAATAATCGACCTCTATCGCCAGCTTTTTGTACATGGGGAGCGTTGCCCTGTCAGACGACCACAATATAAGGGCTCGTGTGAGAATGCCAATTCAATCATAGTTGAGCAGCTTTTTGCAGATCCTTCCATAACCTTACCGGTACACACTAAAGATTTGGCAAGTTTTAATGCCCTGATTGCTACCTGCATTGAGCGCATTAACCTGATGGAACGAGCTAAGGGACAGCTATCACGACGTGCCATGTTCGAGGAAACGGAGCGTATGCACCTAAAGCCTCTACCTCCTAAGCGTCCTGTATTTGTTCAGGTACGCAATGCCTCTGGAAATGACTCAGGTTACGTTACCTATAAGGAAAACTACTACTTCATAGGAAAGCAATATCACAGACAGAAATTACTGCTCAAAATCACGAATGATCTCAAACTCAATGTTTTAGAGCCTGAAGGCTTAAAGTCCATTCATGTTTATGATGTTGTCCCCACCATCAAGGGAGTTCCTAAATACATCAAGGCAGATTGCTTTAAGACTGCTCGCGAAAAGGCAGTTTCCCGTGACCGTGCCTGGTATGAGAATTTTTTTAGTTCTGAGTGCCAAAGCAAAGAAATTGATCCGAACTCGATAATTGAGATCATTCACCTGCTTTGGAAGCTCTACCCTCATTCTCAGGCAACGGCCATAAGGCAGTGTAACAAAATTGCCTCCATTGCTCAGAAAAAAGCTGATGCAATTGTGGTATTAAGCCATGCCTGCAGATTAATGATTGAACGCTATAACCAGTCTCAGCGCTTTGAATTTGATGAGCTTATTAAGGTGTTTAAGAGCTTAGAAAAGATTGGAGTACCAATTACAGAGCATGCTGATAGCAATAAACATGAAGAGCGCGCTCCATCAGATACTACTAACGACACCTGTGCCAATTTAAGAGGAGGTGATTACTATGCCTAGAGTTAAGAATACAGTTGTAGCAGGAGTTATAGCATCGACATTAGGCGCAAAGCATACACAGGATGAAAACTGCGCCTTAATGAGTGCTCTGCATCTATCTGCAATGAAGGCTGAATACCTAAACTGCCTGCAGGAAGATGAATTCACGGATTTACCCTTTGACGACAAAGTGTATCGCTTGCTGAAGGCTGAGTTAGATAAGCGTGAGCAGTCAGGCTACCTAAGACGTCGTAAGGGCGCCAATCTCCCCTCTAATGCTAACGTAGGAGTCATTTTAGAGCGTCTTGATGACTACAAGTTCAGTCGTGACCGTTTAGAGCGCTTCATGAGCCTAAGATGGATAGAGCAAGGCCATCTGCTACTAATAACCGGAGCTACAGGCTTGGGTAAGACTGATTTAGGCTCGGCTATCTGTGATCAAGCCATCAGGATACATAAGAAAGCCATCTGTTACTCCTATGATCTATTCATTATGTCCCTTTGTGACTATTGCTCTCAAGGTAAGCAGGATGAATACCAAAGAGCGCTAAAGCAGTACACCAGTGTCGATATTTTGATGCTAGATGACGTCTGTACCGGTATTCAACGTCCTTGTGAGGCCATGGTCTTTAAAGATGTATTAGATCTCGTAAGACAAAAGAAAATCGGTCTCATCCTTACCTCACAGGCCTCCCTTCCTGAATGGCACAAGTTTTTGGGCGGAGGATATGCAGCTGATGCCGTATTGGACCGGATCAACGGCAGTGCCGAGAGAATTGAGCTTACAGGCGATTCTAAGCGCATTCTCAAGGATTTTGATGACAAACAGCTACAAGCCTCAAGTGTAGCAGTCAAAAATGGTGTAACAAAGTGTAGCACCGACAGCAATAGCAAAAAATCAAACTTGAGCAAAGGGCATAAAAATCAGGAGGAAGAGCATGCCTAAACTCAAAAAATTAGCTGCAAAAGTAGCAACTGTAGCAGGTGTAGCACCCTCTGAAGAA
>CAVJLP010000121.1:0-5782 GCA_963650525.1 Firmicutes bacterium CAG:534 | reverse complement strand
AGAAAGAGCAGCCAAAGAAAATCCAATCCTTACTTGATGCGGCTGTAAAACAGATAAACGAAAAACACTATGGTGAAAGTCGCTCTCATGGCAAAGAGCTTATAAGAATGGGGTTGGTGTTTTCTTTGAAGCATAAGAGTTTTGTTGCCTTTGCATCTGTGTAGGGAATCAGTCCTTCTGGAACATACAGGGGTGTTTATTGCGAAATTTATACGCATCAATATGCAGAGTAATTGTGAGCAACTGCCTAAAGAGCATGCCTTGCCAGTGCTTTTTGTTAAATTGCAGGATCGCATGGTAGTTGAAACAGATCCTAAAGCATTAAATGAGTTTTAGAAATAATGGTAAGTAATAGAGAGATAACGAGTCGTAATAAAGGCTCAGAAAACAGACAATTTGAGTTAAAACACGAGCAGATGTCTGATAATGCTTTTACCAGATATTATCAGCAGGCCCTTATGAGATATGCCGGCGCGTTAGACAGGCTTAAGTATAAATGACAGTACACGAGTTAACAGTAGAGCTGTTAAGACGCATTAATATCGGATTTATAGGCTATCACGAGTATCCTAAAAGCTATACCTGCGATTCCTGTTATTCATCCTATGCCTATTATGGTACTGCAGAAGAGATCGCCTGCGATATCGTAGTCAAGTCGGCAAAATCTCATTATTTTCCTAATGGCAACAAAAGAACTGCCACGGTGATGTATTTGATACTATGTGACGATCTTGAGCTTGAAGTTTTTGACAGATACTGCAAGCTCCTCTTCCCGTATTGGTCACGCAATTGAAAAGAGAGCGGACATATTTTTTTTGCAGAAAACTAACAGCAATGAATAAATTAATTGGTTTAACGGATTCTCATGTAGGAGAAGACGAGTTTGGCATTGGTTATTACATTACTGGGATAAATCAGTTCAGTCTAAACTGCGATACACCCATGGCCATCTCTATTCATGGAGCATGGTGGGACTGGAATGACCAATTTGTTCCTCCTTTTTGTAAGATTTAGAAATGTACGAAAAATTCTTCTCGCTAGATGAGCTTCCTTTTGATGGTCTCCCTGATGAGCGCTTTTATTATGTAGGTGCTTCACAGCGTGATTCCCTGTCATTGCTTACAGAACAGCTCATGCGTCAAGGTGCAGTGTGTGTGCTTTCAGGACCGTCAGGCTCAGGAAAAACTACCTTGGTTCGTATGTTGATCCGAGGATTGCCTCAGCGTATGCGGATCATAACTATTGATGATCCCCGAGTTTCTCCCCATACACTGCTCGCTACACTGCTACGCGCCTGTGGCATGATCGCAACCTCTCTTGAGACTATACCTGAGCTGACTTTTAAATTGAGAAGTCTCTTGGATAAATCGGGTAATGCAGAGCAGGGTACTCTGCTCATTGTTGATGAGGCGCAGGGATTATCTGATGACTGCCTAGAGCAGCTGAGATTAATCAGTAATCTTGAGGGAAATAACGGGCAACGCATCAGTATATTGCTTGCAGGTCAGGATGAATTGGTTACGCGTATACATGATCCTATTCATCATATGCTCTTAAGTAGAATTAAAGCTTTTGCCTCAGTTCCTGCTTTAAAACGTGATGAGATGTTAGCCTATCTGAGTTTCAGGTTACAGCAGGCAGGATGTCATGAACCATTATTTACCTCCTCTGCAATTGGCGTGATTTATAAGGGCTCTAAGGGGTTGCCGCGTCTTGTAAATTCAATAGCCGATCAAGCTTTAAGCGTAGCCTTTTCAGTAAAAAAGCATATCGTCAGTGCACGTATTGCTAAAAAAGCTGTTGCGCAGGTGAGATCGCGTGGCCGATCATTAAGGGCAAGAGTCGGTGCTACATTAAAATCAGCGCTTGCTTTTATAAGATTTATTATTCCCTTTGCAGCCTTTGGCGGAGCTTTGGCTGTCTTAACCTTTCTTGGTTGTTATTTGCTCCTTCCTAATGTACTTAAGGATGCCACGATTAAGGAAGCCTTATCTAAAGCTCCTGCCATTGTAAGTGCTGGTGAGGATTATGCAAAATCTAAGGCTTGGGAGCAGACGGCTAGGGGACGTGAATTACAGTTATTTTATCTTGATAAAAAAAATGCGATATTCAAGAGCGATGCAGAAAGCTCCCTCATAAAAATATGGGGTTATGCGCGTAAGGATGGCCGTAAGATTACCTGCTCAGATCTTGGCAAGACCAACGTTTATTGTGCGCAGGGACAGGGACTCTTTGATGATGTGGTCAAGGCAGGTCGTCCTGCAGTGCTTGCGCTTTTAGATGAGGATCTATGCCCTTATTATGCTGTTTTGGTAAAGGTCCATCCTGAGGAGGACTCATCAGATCTTCTGATGGGAGATCATTTATTCACTCTAAAAAATGATTATGTAAGAGCGCAGTTTGCAGGAAACTTTACTGTGGTGGTCCCTGAATTTGATGATTTTCCTGATACCTCCACCAATGCCTATAAAGACAGGATAACATCTTTAGAGAAAGCCCTGCATGTAAAGGCTGGAACTATCAGTGATAAGAAATCCTATAAGCTTGCACTCAAGGCCTTCAGCTACCGCTATGTAACCGATGAGGAGCAGGAGCTCGCAGTAGATCTGTCATCAGGGATCGGTCCTTATCTTTTCAAGGATGATGGCTATGAGCGTTATTTTCAGCAATTAAAGAGTAGGACTTTATCAGCTACTAATGATGCTAAGGATAAATCAGATCCTAAGGGCCAGGATTCAAAGGTAACCTCTGATCAGAAGGTTCAGGATGTAGCAGACGCCTCTGGAGATAAAAGCATTGAGGACGGGATAGATTTAAAGAAAGGTGGGGAGCAAGCTCTGAAAAATCCTAAAGAGACTGTGCATTCTTTTGCAAATGACAATGATGCAAAGAATGGCTCTCTGGAGGCACAAAAATGAAATTTAAACAGAGGCGTCTGCTAAAAAAGCTGCTGACTTTTTCTGAATTTCATTTTAAGGCCTTACGTATTATCATGATAGCCTTTGCCGGGGTAATGATTGGTTTTGGTGCTTTCTCTTTGTTTGCCAAGGAAAAAATTGATGTTGCTCATGAAATGGCAGAGCAAGCTGCGGTAAATTTTCTGAGGCTTCAGGCTAAGAGTGGGCTTAATTTACCAGCAGTTGATGATGATGTGGCTTGCGCTCTTTTGGCAGTGAGGGTGCATACAGTGTCACCGCATCAGCGTTTTATCATGCTAGGTCCAAAGGATTTGGCAATAGTGGATAAGGTTGAGCTGATCAGAGTCAAAGCGCAAAAAAAACGTGACGGCAATGATGTAAGCTTGATCCGTTTTAAGCATGTTCAATAATCACTGCCGTGTTTTAAGCTGGATCACGGATCTGGCTTAATAGCGATTTTGTCTCTGGCGACGTGGACGTGGTAGCATCATAAAGATGATACCGGCGATTGCTCCTCCTAGGGCAATGAGTGCTCCTTGGATCCACCAGCGCATCTGCATATCAAGCTCGCGATTTTCTTCAGCATTGATAATAGAGGTTTTGGCCTCCTCTCTAAGCTTTGATATGGATTCATCCTTTTGAGATAGAGCCTGCTTTAAATTATTGTTTTCCTCTTTTAGGGAGTTGACCTGAGTTTTTAATTCTTCGATCTCGCGGCCACTGTCTGTATTTGACAAGGTTTCTACTTGTCCTTTGAGGTTTTCAAGCTGAGACTGCATGCTCTCTAGCTGATTGACCGCAGCAGGAGTACTTTGCAGATCGCCTGTACGCATCCAGTAGGTTTCACCGTTGACCTTTACCTGAGCAAAGCGTCTGTCCTTGTTATAGCCTAGAAAGATAACCCTATCTCCAGGGTGGAGTACTCCAACGCTGCGTACATTAGCGGCAGGTTCTGCCCTTAAAAGAGCATTTACCTTATCAGAAATGTAGATGCTAGCTCCACTGTAAAAGCCGTTTTCATCAGCAGATTGATTGTTAGCTTGTGCCTGAGCAACGTTACTACCTAAGCTTTCAGCAGGGGCATCCTCTGCCAGAGCATAGTTACTTGAAAGTATGATGGCAGTTGCAATTGCCAGTTTTTTTTTTAAATTTGACATGTTTTTAATCCTTTCATGTCTTAAATACGTGAACATATTTTAACACAGCACCTATTTTCAAAGGATAGATGGCATAAAGCCTGTCTTTATCGGCACTTCCTTGCTTAATAATGCATCTGTCTGTCATTTACAAAGCACGTAAGGTGAAATAAATCACAAATTTAACAATGATCATGTAATATACCCGCGTTAACATATTGATACCAAAGACACACTAATAAAGTTGCAGTGTTATATTCAGTAAAATTTCGAACCATCAGGAGATAAGAATGCGTTTTTCTTCCTATGTTTTTTCAAAGGCCTCCGGTAATAAGGCTATTCCATCTACAGCTAATGATCCTGATGACTCTCCTGAATCCGGCGAATTAAAGCATGGCGATTTCGGCAGTGGCAAGAATCGCGAAATAGAAATTAAATTTGGTGTTTTAGGACGTCCTGAAAATCTCATGGAACTTTTTGAGCAGGCCGGTGGATTAGTTTCAAATCCGCAGGTTGATGAGCTTAAAAACGTCTATTTTGACACTCCCGAGCAGGCCTTATTTAAAATAGGCGCAGGTCTTCGTATTCGTCACGGTCGAAAGCTTTCTGAGCAGACGTTAAAGCTTCGTGGCAAAAACCTTGGCGGAATTCACTCCCGTCGTGAATTTAATGTACCGATCCCCCGCAAGCTTGATGTGCCTGAGCTGACTCAGTTCCCCAAAGAGGCTTTCCCTGAGGACTTTGACTTTGCAAAAATTCAGCATAATCTGCAAAAAGCCTGCACTATTTCCTTCAGACGTGAATCCTTTGATTTTGAAATCATGGATTGCTTCTTTGAGGTAGCCTATGATCATGGCTCAATTGAGCTTGCTAATGGTGGGGCATATCCAATAAATGAGCTAGAGATTGAGCTTAAGCAATCTGATTTACCAGAGTCATCCGTAATGCTTGTTTACAATGCTCTAGTAACCATTTTTGCCGAGCAGAAGATCCCGCTGGTGCTTGAGCCTTTTTCCAAGATGCACCGTGCTACAGTACTGATTAAGGGGGAGCGTAATAATGTGCGCTTTAGCGATACTGCGCAAAGCACAGACATCGGTGCCTATATCCGTACTTTGGTTGGTACCTTTGAAAATCTCTACGGCCTGTTTTTATTAAAGCACGATCCTCTGGTGTTCTCTTTCCAGAATGCTACGTTGAGAAATTTAGCCCGTGCCTTAAAGATCCTCTTAAAGCAGGGACCTGCTGCCTTCTATCAGGACTCACGTGATCCTGTTGATTACAGTCAGGATCTGAAGGTGATGATTAAGACCATCAAGAAATATGAAAAGAAATGTCGTGAATTTGAAAAGGATATTTCACATTCTGCCTTGGTTTTTGATGAATTTGCACTCTCTGATCTGGTTGATAAGATTAGACGCATTGAAAACCGTAATCATATCTTTGTGATCCCTTTAAAGCTACGTGTATTGTTATCTATGCTGGTAAAGTGATTTAAGGGATCCTCAAATAAAGAGGCATTCTAAACATGTTGTTAAAATGCCTCTTAAGAACGGACTACGGATCACCGCTGTCCGTTCTGCAGGATAATTGCTTTAATCCTGCGCAAGTGTTAAAAGCTCTAAGATCTCATCACGACCTAAGCGGGCAGACATCTCAGTACCCTCAAGCAGGGCATCGGCAAGTGACTTCTTAGTTGAGTGCAGCTTGATGATTTTATCCTCAACC
>CAVJLP010000120.1:0-5964 GCA_963650525.1 Firmicutes bacterium CAG:534 | reverse complement strand
GTAAAACAGGGGTCACAGCCTTGTGTGCTTAAAATTGAAATTCCCCACTAAACCTGGGAGAACCAAAAAAATTAAAATTTGAGCCAAACCGCTTGAATTAGCGTTTTTTTACTTCATTAGGTTAGTAAACGCGGATAAATATGCAATGTACATTTGAATATCAAAGCTTGTTGTTGGAATATTGATTGATAGTAACGTCTTAGGTAAACATCCCAAGCCGTTGTTTGATTGTAATTACCAAAAACTTTGCTTATTGATATACTTCATCAAGCCAAATGCCTTCTTCTTTTAATACAGACGGGCGTAGATGATCGTCATCCTTATACCAATGGAGAAGATCACATTTGCCATCTATCCAAATGTAAGGTGTTGGGTCGATATATGTTGCGGTTTCACCAAACAATTCAATAATGTTTTGGTTGCTCTGAGTCCAAATATCGTCTTTTGGCAAGCTGATTGTAAAATTTTCATGCGAAACTTTTAGATGTAACCTGTTAATGTGGACCAAAGGATCTGTTTCTCCTTGCTGTCCATTAATGCCGTCAGTTTGCGGATAATCAAGCAATATGAAAAGTTTCTTTTCTGGGTGAAGTTTTAGTTGTTCCTTAAGATATTCAGCGCACCCGCTGAAACGATCATGCCAGTGAACTGTTGCGCGAAGCCATCTTAAAGCTAGAACGATAGTTTTGATATCAGGATCTGCGAATACAGCATCGATGATACCCTGAGGGAAAGGAGTTTTTAGCTCACCTTTTAGAAATTTATTAGCATCCTCAAGACCTGGTTGTCCATTCCAAATCTTCGTGCCATAGAATGCGGTTTGCTTGTTGTATTTTTTACTTAGTACTTGAGCTCGCATGAAATATTGTGCAACATGAGAATCTCCTAAAAAGAATACTGAAGGCTTGATATTGCTCTGTAAGGTGGCGGGTAGATTGCGTCCTCCAAAATAAATGGTTGTGGCTTCATTGTAAGCTTTCCATTCGTGATCTAAGCGCACTGCATCAAGCTCTGTGGTATCGTATTGAATAGGACGGAAATCAGCGCCGTGGGTGTTGCGAATATATTTTCCTGCTGTAAATGTAAGTACAAGTAGCACCAGTAAAATTATGGCAACAGGAATTTTAAACAAAGTTTTGCTGTGACGGATCGGATTTTCAATAGCTACATAAATCACAGATGCTGCAATAAAGCTGACTACCAAAGCTAAAACGTGCATGTATGCAGGTGCATTGGCCCAAAGTAAAAATAAAAATGCCAGTAAAGGCCAATGCCATAGGTATAGTGAATAGCTTATGAGTCCAATGAAAGCTACAGGTTTAAAGGACAGTAGATATTTGTTTAAAAAAGCATCGCTTGAGGATGCAATGGTGCAGACCGCTCCCAATACAGGTATGACAGTTATGAAGCCTGGATGCGTGAATTTGGAACTGTAGGCAAACATCGGAATTATAATTGCTACAATTCCCAGAGCTGACATGACGTGGCGAATTTTTGGGGATATCTTTTCACTTTTTAAGTACTCAAAATTTTCAAGATATGACAGCACTATACCTGCGCCAAGTTCCCAAAAGCGAGTTAGAGGAAAATAAAAAACAAATGATTTGTCATTTGCCATGATGCATGCTTCAAATGAGCATAGGGTTATCACTAGCACCACTGACCATAGGAGCATTTTTGAGCGCGAAAGCACCCAAATTACGGAGCATATAATAGGAAATACTATGTAAAATTGCTCTTCAATTGCAAGCGACCATAGATGTAATAATGGCTTGCGTAGGGCATCTTCGGTAAAATAGCCAACTTCACTGATAAGTCTAAAGTTTTCTGAGAAGAATGCGCTTGATGTAATATGTTTTCCTAAGTTTTCATATTCTGTAGGTGTAAGATAGATCCAGCCAACGACCATGCAAAAAGAAAGCACCAAGAGCAGATTTGGAATGATTCTTTTAATGCGTTTGGCGTAAAAAGTTATGTAACTAAAACTCCCCTTCATAAGAGATCTAAATATGATCCCAGAGATGAGGTAGCCTGAAATTACAAAGAAAACATCTACGCCAAAAAATCCTCCAGGGATCATGTTTGGGAAGGCATGAAAGATAAGAACTGGTAGAACGGCTAAGGCTCTAAGTCCAGTAATGTCTGAACGCCAAGGATGAGACAATTTATTTGCATCAAGCATATATGCTCCTGATGTGGCGTTTATAAAAGTAAAGTGGTAAACGCCTTTAGTTTTGCGTGTTCCGCATAGTAAAAAACGCGACTATTATTTCATCTGGGGGGGGGTAAAGCAAGTAAAAATAAGAATAATTGTAATGCGTAAAATTAATTATTTGATTTTTCTATAGAAATGTTGCCAGTTTATGTATAGCTAATTATGTTGACAGCGAGCACAGTACAGAGATCCTCGAATATAAGATGATTGCAAGGTATAGCGCGCGTGATGATAGATGATAAAAGCGTTAAAGCATAAAAAACATTTTATAAAACGTTTTAGTTGCGCTTTTTAGTGATAAAATGCGCGATTAATTTAAACCCACCTGCTTATTCGGAGACTATATGTTGCGTATCGTTGAAGAAGCTCTTACTTATGATGATCTTCTGCTTGTCCCTGCCCATTCAACTGTTCTGCCCAATACTGCGGATCTACGCACTAGGCTAACCTCCAACATTACTATGAATATCCCGATGATCTCATCGGCTATGGATACTGTGACTGAATCTGGTTTAGCTATTGCTCTTGCCCAAGAAGGTGGTATTGGTTTTATTCACAAGAATATGTCTATTGATCGTCAGGCCGAAGAGGTCTTACGTGTTAAGCGTTATGAATCTGGCATGGTAACTCGTCCGGTTACTGCTCATCCTGATGCTACCATCAATGATGTGCGTGCCATGGCGGTTAAATACGGTTTTGCAGGATTCCCTGTTGTAGATAACAACGACAACCTTCTAGGTATCATCACCGGCCGTGATGTACGTTTTGTGGTTGATGGTAAGACCAAGGTATCAGAGTGCATGACTCCTAAGGAGAGATTGATCACTGTACGTGAGAACTCATCTCGTGAGCATGTGCAGGCTTTGATGCAGCAGCACCGTATTGAAAAGGTATTAGTTGTTGATGATGCATTCCACTTAAAGGGACTTATCACCGTTAAGGATTTCCAGAAATCATCTAACAAACCTAATGCCTGCCGTGATGCTTTAGGTCGTCTGCGTGTTGGTGCTGCCATCGGTGCAGGTCCTGGTAATAATGAGGAGCGTGCTAAGGCTTTGATTGAAGCTGGCGTTGACGTATTGTTAATTGACTCTTCACATGGTCACTCTCAAGGAGTGTTAGATAGAATTAGTTGGTGTCGTAAGACTTATCCTGATCTTCCTATCGTTGGTGGTAATGTTGCCACTGCTGAGGGGGCTATTGCCTTGGCTGAGGCTGGTTGTTCTGCAGTTAAGGTTGGTATTGGACCAGGTTCCATCTGCACAACCCGTATCGTAACTGGCTGTGGTGTTCCGCAGATGACTGCAGTATCTAATGCAGTAGATGCCATGAAGGGATCTGATGTTACTGTTATTGCCGATGGTGGTATTCGTTATTCAGGTGACATTGCTAAAGCACTGGCTGCCGGCGCTAACTGTGTTATGGTTGGATCTATGTTTGCGGGTACCGAGGAAGCTCCTGGTGAGATTGAAATTTATCAGGGCCGTGCATTTAAGTCCTATCGTGGTATGGGTTCTTTAGCTGCTATGTCCAAGGGATCAGCCGATCGCTACTTCCAGTCATCTGATAATGCCGCTGATAAGCTCGTTCCTGAGGGTATTGAAGGCCGTGTTGCTTATAAGGGTGCCTTACGTGACATCATCCATCAGGAGATGGGCGGTTTGCGCTCTGCTATGGGCTTAACTGGCTGTGCCACCATTGATGATCTGAGAACCAAGGCTCAGTTCGTACGTATCACTAACGCCGGTTTCCATGAGTCTCACGTCCATGATGTGACTATCACCAAAGAAGCTCCTAATTATCAGACTCATTAATTAGGAAATGAAAAGGGCACCTGTGTGGTGCCTTTTTTTCTTGATCCCTTATACAATTCAAAATAATCTAATAAGAGTTAATGCAATCTTAAAAAAGAGCAGTGTTAAATTATGCATTGCTCTTACAACATGGAGACAAACATGCCTTCACAAAATATTCATTCTGAGAAGATCCTGATCTTAGATTTTGGTTCACAGGTAACTCAGCTTATTGCCCGCCGCATTCGTGAGATCGGTGTTTACTGTGAGATCTGGCCATATGATGCAGATGTCGAAAAGCTAAAGGTCTTTGGTGCTCAAGGTATCATTCTTTCCGGATCACCTGAATCTACCACTGAGGAAGGCTCTCCCCGTGCCCCTTTCTGGGTTTTTGAGGCAGGAGTACCAGTATTAGGTATCTGCTATGGATTGCAGACTATGTCCGTTCAGCTTGGTGGTACCGTGCAGGGCAGTGACAAGCGTGAATATGGTCATGCAACTGTAAGTCTGAAGGCTCCTTGTCCTCTATTTGATGGTCTAAGTGATCATGAAGGTGAGCATGCATTAGATGTCTGGATGAGTCATGGCGATAAGGTTACAGCAATTCCCGAAGGCTTTGTAACTGTGGGATCCACTGATACCTGCCCCTATGCCATCATTGCCGACGAAAAGCGCAAATTTTATGGCATGCAATTCCATCCTGAGGTTACCCACACCAAGCAAGGTGGCGAATTTTTAAGGCGTTTTGCCATCGAGATCTGTGGCCTGCATGGTCTTTGGTCTCCTAAATCTATTATTGATGATGCCGTGGCACGTATTAGAAAAGAAGTTGGCGATCACAAGGTTTTGTTAGGTCTTTCAGGTGGTGTGGATTCATCTGTTACTGCTTTGCTTCTTCAAAAAGCTATCGGCAAGCAGTTAACCTGTGTATTTGTAGATAATGGCCTCCTGCGTCTTAATGAGGGCAAGCAGGTTGAGGCTATGTTTGCCGGCATGGATCTTAACTTCGTCTATGCTGATGCAGAAGATCGCTTTTTAACAGCCTTAAAGGGAATATCTGATCCTGAGCAGAAGAGAAAGGCAATTGGTAAGACTTTTATCGATGTTTTTGCAGATGAGGCCCGTAAGCTTAAAGGGGTGGATTTCCTAGCCCAAGGCACCATCTATCCTGATGTTATTGAATCTGCTGCAGCCAAAACTGGTAAGGCTCATGTAATTAAGTCTCATCACAATGTAGGTGGATTGCCTGCTGATTTGAAATTTAAATTAGTAGAGCCCTTACGTGAGCTTTTTAAAGATGAGGTTCGCCGTATTGGTATTGAGCTTGGCCTGCCTAAGGATATGGTAATGCGCCATCCCTTCCCTGGCCCTGGCTTAGGCGTACGTGTATTAGGCGAAGTTAAGAAGGAATATCTTGATCTGCTGCGCCGTGCTGATGCCATCTTTATGGAAGAGCTTCATCGTGATGGTTGGTATCATAAGGTATCTCAGGCCTTCACCGTATTCCTGCCGGTAAAGGCTGTAGGTGTAATGGGCGATGGGCGTACCTATGACTATGTAGTATCACTGCGTGCTGTGGTTACTGTTGATTTCATGACAGCCAAGTGGGCCGAGCTTCCTTATGAGCTTTTAGGTCGAGTATCTAATCGTATCATCAATGAGATCAACGGTATCTCAAGAGTATGCTATGACATCTCAGGTAAGCCTCCTGCAACCATTGAATGGGAATAGGAAGGATCGCTTTTTAGTGGCTGGTTTTAAAGCACAGCCTCACACCTTCAAATATTGAAGATCTTTAGTGCTTTTTATGGCTCTTTGCATTTCAAAGGTAAAGAGCCTGTTTTTGATTTGAGCTATTTTAATAATGCAAGCAACACAAATAATTAAAACTTGTATGCAACGGGGGGGGTAATCGCAATTATCGCTCCGATATCGATGGCCTAAGAGCCTTAGCCT
>CAVJLP010000119.1:0-6195 GCA_963650525.1 Firmicutes bacterium CAG:534 | reverse complement strand
TATTTATAGCTGTGGAGTATGTTGCGTCTGCAACAAAGGCGCGTTAAACGCGCCTTATGTGTAATTGAAGGTAGTCTTAGCCTTCAAACATGGAGGAAATGGATTCCTCATTTGATATACGTCTGATTGCCTCTGCAAGGATCGGAGCTAGACTTAGAACCTTGAAGTTCTTTAATGCCTTAAACTCAGGAGTTGCTGGAATAGAATCAGATACTACGAGCTCATCGATCACTGATTTTGAGATGTTATCGTAGGCAGGACCTGAGAGCACAGCATGGGTAATATATGCATAAACATGCTTTGCTCCGCGCTCCTTTAGTGCAGCTGCTGCCTTACACAGAGTTCCTGCAGTGTCACATATATCATCAACGATGATGCAGTCTCTATCCTTGACATCACCAATAAGATGCATTACCTCAGAAACATTGGGGCGGGGACGGCGCTTATCGATAATTGCAATATCAGCGTCGTTTAAAAGTTTGGCAATAGCTCTAGCACGGACCACACCACCCATATCAGGGGATACTACACAGGGCTTCTCAATGCCTCTTGCCAGCATGTCTTCAACAAAAATACCAGAGGAGAAACCGTTATCAACGGGAACATCAAAGAATCCTTGGATCTGCTCTGCGTGAAGATCAATTGTCAGCACACGATCAACACCGACGGAAGATAGTAGATCGGCTACAACTTTTGCTGTAATAGGTACACGAGCAGAGCGTAAACGTCTGTCCTGACGTGCATAGCCAAAATAAGGGATCACAGCAGTGATACGACCAGCAGATGCACGACGCATTGCGTCAATCATAATGAGCAACTCCATCAGGTTTTCATTAGTGGGGTTGCAGGTGGACTGTATTACGAAGGTATCGCATCCACGCACGAACTCATTGATCTGCACATGTACTTCACCGTCAGAAAAACGATCAACGGTGGCATCACCAAGTTTTGTATACAAACGTTGAGCGATGCTGTTAGCAAGCTCTGGAATAGCATTGCCGGCAAAAAGTTTCATATCAGCCATAGTAAAAAATTGTTTCGTTGCAGTGAGGAAAATAGCATCTTGCTATTATTTATACCGTTAAGTACCGTGACCTAGCGGCGTGCAAAGTATACAACTAAAGTACATAGCTGACTTAAAAAAATGCATTTTTTTAGGATTTTGAAAAGAAAAGCCGCCATTAATGAAGGCGGCTTGAGATTTGATTTATCAGGCGCGGATGGAATGCTGTAGTAGCTTTTCGCGCTCTGCTTTGGCCTCGGCATTGGCCTTGGCAACATCGGCAGCGATTTTTTTCTCTTTACGTACTAGTGAGAGCCATCCTATAAAAGTACCAATTGATGCCACAAAGATAATGATTGAGGCTAACGCATTGATCTCAGGGGAGAGGCCACGGCGTATGGATGAGAAAATGAGCATAGGCAGTGTTGTCGACTCAGGACCTGCAATGAATGAGGTGATGACCACATCATCCATAGACATGGTAAACGACAGCAAAAAGGCTGCAATTTCTGCCGGCATCAGTGATGGTAGCATCACGGCAAAGAAAACCTTCAGGGGGCCTGCACCAAGATCTTTGGCAGCCTCTTCAATGGAGACATCAAGTTCAAGGAATCTTGATCTGATGACCACGGTTGCATAGGCTGAGCAGAAGGTTACATGGGCAAACCATATGGCGGCAATACCACGATCTTGGAAGAAGGGAATAAAGTCACCTAAGGTTACATACAACAGTAGCAGTGCAAGTCCAGTTACCACCTCTGGTAATACCATAGGGGCAGTCATAAACAGCATGAAGGCTGATTCTCCTACAAAGGAGTGGACTCTAACCATTACAAAAGCTGCCATCGTGCCAATGACAACAGAGGCAGCGGCGGCCATGATTGCAATGGTAAGAGAAGTTATTAGAGCCTCAATAATAGCTGAATCATGTACCAAAACGTTATACCATTTGAGGCTGAACGTAGTCCAGATGGTAACCATCTTAGAGTCGTTAAATGAGTAGACAATAAGTGTCATGATGGGCAGATATAAAAATATCATGGCCAGTGACAGTACGACTACTTTGGCAATAGTGCCGAATTTTTTGTTACCCATTACACCTTCTCCCTGTTGTTGCGCTGAGCTTTAAAGAACAGCACAATAGGAATTGCCAATATGGTCAGCATGACGATGGCTACAGCAGAGGCCAGCGGCCAGTCGCGGTTATTAAAGAACTCCTGCCACAAAATGCGTCCAATGAGGATTGAGCCCTTACCACCTAGAAGTTCAGGGATCAAGTATTCACCTAATGCAGGAATAAATACCAGCATAGAACCTGCGATGATTCCTGATTTGGTTTGCGGTACCAGCACACTAAAGAAGGTACGTATAGGACGGCAACCTAAGTCAAATGCAGCCTCAATGAGGTTGTAGTCAACCTTCAGCAAAGCAGTGAACAGTGGCAATACCATGTAGGGTAGGTAGCAGTAGACAATACCTATATACACAGCAAGATCAGTTTGAAGCAGATGGATTGGCTGATCTATGATGCCTAAGGTCATGAGCACGTCGTTGATAAGTCCGTCTCGCTTTAACAGTGCCATCCAGGCGTATACACGTACAACAAGTGAAGTCCAGCTGGGCATGATAAGAAGCATGAACATGATGTTACGGGTAACTGCAGAGCATTTGGACAGAGACCAGGCGATCGGGTAGCCAATCAATAGACACAACACCGTTGAGAAGGCTGCGACCTCAAGAGACTTCAGATAGGATCTTAGGTAGGTACCGTCCTCATCGGTGAAAATGAAGGAGTAATTTTCAAGATGCAATATGATCTGCATCGCCCCGTCTTCAAAGGTAACCAGTGGCGAATAAGGAGGAATTGCAATTTCTGTAATTGAGAGCGAGATTTTAAAGATGATGATAAACGGCATCAGGAAGAATAGGATCATCCAGATGTACGGTACCAGAATTAAAACACGCTCACGCCATGTATTCTCATGGCGTACCATATCACGCACTTCTGCCTTGCGACGTTTGCGTGGAGTAAGATTCATCTTACGTCTAATCAAGGCCTGAGATGCATTAAGCGAAGAAACCGGCATGCTAACCTCCAGTATTTAGATGGTCAAAGCAATGCAGGATTCAGGATCCCAGCTTAGATAAACATGATCATCCCATATAGGCAGACCGGTTTTAAAACGGTCAACGTTAGGGAGGGTTGATGAAATCAGACGACCTGATGGCAGACGTACATAGTAAATGGAAATATCACCAAGATAGGCAATATTCTCAACTATGCCATCACAGCAATTTGAAGGACCGTCATCCTCCGGGGTCTTGGAGATGTATATTTTTTCAGGACGAATTGCAATCGAAACAGGCATTCCGTCTGCTAAATCCAAATCGTGCTCAAGCTCGATAGGCTTTTGGAAATCATCAGTCTTAATTAAAGACTGCTGCTGATTGGAGCTAATTAAGGTACAGTCAAACATATTGACTGATCCTATGAACTCGGCTGAGAAGCGGCAGTTAGGATTCTCGTAAATTTCACGCGGACCACCGACCTGCATAAATTCGCCTCTGTCCATAATGGCAATGCGATCAGCCATGGTCATAGCCTCTTCTTGATCATGGGTAACCATGAGGCAGGTAACGCCAACGGAATTAATGATGTCAACCAACTCTAATCGCATCTGCTCGCGAAGCTTTTTATCAAGTGCACCCATTGGTTCATCAAGAAGCAGTAAACGGGGCTCCTTGGCAAGTGAACGGGCCAGAGCTACACGCTGTCTTTGACCACCTGATAACTGATGCGGTTTACGATCTATATAGTCTTCCATATGCACAAGCTTAAGCATTTTTTCAACACGATCGTTAATAACATCGCGTGAGAGCTTTTCTTGCTTTAGTCCAAAGGCAATATTCTGTTTGACGGTCATATTAGGAAATAATGCATATGACTGAAACATCATATTGATAGTGCGTTTGTATGGTGGCTGGTTAATGATGTTCTTGCCATCTAGGATAATTTCTCCTGAGGTCGGTGATTCAAAACCTGCAAGCATACGCAAAAGAGTTGATTTGCCACAGCCTGATGAGCCTAACAGAGCAAAAATCTCACCCTCGTAGACAGTGAGGTCAACACCATCTACTGCCGTGAAGCCACCATAGGATTTCGTGAGTTGACTTATCTCAAGTATGGGCTTTTTGTCTGAATCTGCAGCCTTTTGTCCTGGAAGATCTCCTGGACGGTGGGAATTTTTGTTGGCGGCTAAAGTTTTGTTTTCAGCGACAACCTGGGGGTCCTGCGGCTTAACCGCATTAACAGCATGCTGCTGTGCTTCCATTCTGATATCTCCAAAAAATGAGAATGGACATGAACTTTCTCTAAAAACTCATTAGAGAAATACCCTCGCAGAACTAAATATCTCTGCAAAATTTTCGCTTATGTTAGAGCATATCTACTCTGATGCAAGTTAAATTTATATTTTTTTCGTAATAAATGAATAATTTAGAAAAATATTTAAGGAAAACAATGTGTTAGTTAAGATAGCATTGTGTGGCATTAAAAAATTATATGAAGCAGAAAAAATTAAGAAATAAAAAAAATAACATCTTGAAAAATAAGAATAAAAATTTATTAAAGACTGCTTTTGTATTCAGTTGGTGCTCAACGTATCAAAGATGATCAGTTTTTTCTTTTGAAAATGTGATTCAAGGTAAAATACCTTTGAATTTAAGAACGACTAAGAGGGCTTACAGTGAATAACCTTATTACATTACCTCATACTTCGGTGCTATTTGGACGTGGAGAAGAGGAGCGCTGCGGTGAAAGTATCAAACTATGTAATGGTTCAAGAGTGCTTATTCATTATGGTCGTCAACATGTCACCGATCCCGATCTGCTAGATAAGATCAGGCATAGTCTTGATGAGTCCGGTCTTGAGTACTTTGAATTAGGGCTTGTGCAGAAAAATTCTCGTCTGGATCTTATCTATCAGGGGATTGAGCTCTGTAATGAGCATAATATTGATTTTATTCTCGCTGTAGGTGGTGGTTCTGTTGTTAATTCTGCCAAGGCAATAGCATCAGGTGCGCTCTATCAAGGGGGATTGCATCGAATGTTTGATAATCCTCATGAGATATGCGATGTCCTTCCAATTGGTGTAATTGTCACAGTTCCAGGATCTGGTGATGAGCTTTCAAATGAGGCCACTGTTTCTGAAAAATTCAAAGATGAGTCGTTCGTTCATATTTACCATATGAAAAATGACTTGCTCTGCCCGCGCTTTGTTATCTGTAATCCCGATATTGTTACCTCATTTCCAAAACATCTTGGTATTTCTTTTGCAAATGTACTGATCAGGACAGCGGAGAGCTTTTTTACCAATCATCTTTGTTTTGAAGTATCAGACAGCGTATGTCTTGCATTGTCTAATACTATGATCCAGATGCTATACAGACTTACCCAGGATCCTGCTGACTTTGATGCCAAAGCTAATTTTATGTGGGGAGCTGTGCTTGCATATACCAGTTATGGATTAGACCGGCAGGAGGATCTGGCTATAGAAAAGATTGCGCGTGCCTTGATCTCTATCTATGACTGTTCTCACGGTCAGGCGGCTTCCTTAATTTTTCCATGCTGGCTTGAGGTGGTTATGAATAAGGATCCGATGAAAGCTGCAAAGTTTGCTTCAGGTCTTCTGGGGATACCATTGGACTTTAAACATCCTGACAGAACAGCATTTGAGGGAATAAAGGCTGTAAGAGCACTGTTTAGAAGACTGGGGTTGCCATCATCTTATGAAGATCTAGGTGGTAGTGGGGCTGATATCAATAATATTCTTGAGGTATTAAAGCTTGATGATCATGAGACTATCGGGTCATATGTAAAGTTTAATCGCACAAAATGTGAAGCATTGCTATCTCTGGTTCTTACAGCTAAGGCTGAGTTTACGATAAATTAATTGAATCTGACAAAGCTGATATAAATCAGCTTTGAACGTAGCATCTCAAGAAATATCAAAAAAAGTTAAAAAAAAACTTGCGTAAATAAAAATCTAAGCTATAATGTCATCACTTTCTTCGGATAGGTGGCAGAGCGGTTGAATGCAACGGTCTTGAAAACCGTCGAAGGCGCAAGTCTTCCGTGAGTTCGAATCTCACCCTATCCGCCACTAGTAATAACATTTCTAATGAAGCATATC
>CAVJLP010000118.1:0-6237 GCA_963650525.1 Firmicutes bacterium CAG:534 | reverse complement strand
ACGCTTGCACCCTCCGTATTACCGCGGCTGCTGGCACGGAGTTAGCCGGTGCTTCTTCTGAGGGTAACGTCATTCTCCTCCCCTCTGAAAGTGCTTTACAACCCGAAGGCCTTCTTCACACACGCGGCATGGCTGCATCAGGGTTTCCCCCATTGTGCAATATTCCCTACTGCTGCCTCCCGTAGGAGTCTGGGCCGTGTCTCAGTCCCAATGTGGCTGATCATCCTCTCAGACCAGCTAGAGATCGTCGCCTTGGTGAGCCTTTACCTCACCAACTAGCTAATCCCATCTGGGCACATCTGATAGCGTCTTGCGACTTTCCCCCTCAGGGTATATGCGGTATTAGCAATCGTTTCCAATTGTTGTCCCCCTCTATCAGGCAGTTTCCCAGACTTTACTCACCCGTCCGCCACTCGTCAGCAGAAAAAGCAAGCTTTCTCTCTGTTACCGTTCGACTTGCATGTATTAGGCCTGCCGCCAGCGTTCAATCTGAGCCATGATCAAACTCTTCGATATTCAAAGATTTTGATGTATTTTTTTGAGTATCCCTAAGCGTTATGTTTCTATTTCATATCGCCGTCTTACTCTCTTTGTTTCCCTCTCTTCGAGGGCCCACACAGATTGTCCGTACTTGTTTTTAAAGAACTTTTTTAACTTACTGCTTGGTAAGTCGTTGTCGTCGTGACAACGGATGTGCATTATAGAGATTTTATTTTTCTCGTCAACACCTTTTTTAAATTATTTTTTAAATAACTCGATCCAAAACTTTACAAAATGCATTACAAAAGGCCATTTTATGCGCCATATTCACACAATTTTTTTTTTAATTTTTTTTCAATAGATCGATTTTTTTGTAAATGGTCTGGAAAACAGTTTTTCATAGACCAACCTAAACTAATACCCAAGGCATCAGTTGATCAAGTACTGCAGCAGGAATATGGTGGCCTTTGTAACCGGTGATTGTATTCTTGCTGTCCCTTTCAAAATCAATCTCGTCAATGTGCTCCATCATCTTGGTGATGACTTTCTTCATGTAGCTTCTAAAATCTACATTGTGTAACTGACAAGTCTTGTAGATAGAATAGAACTCAGTTAGGTTCTCAGCACCTCTGCAGGTATCATTTGCAATCATGCCGTTTCTGAGAATATCTAACTCTCTGAACTTTTCCTCTACATTATTGTTCTGCATCACACCGTAAGGGCTATCAAGGAAAGCTCTTAAGCGCTCTTCATTATTGACGAGATAGACAATAGCTTTATAGAGCCTATCTGAGCATTTTCTTAATGGCTCAGTTTTAGTGGCATCTGCACAGTTAGCGCGTCGTCTTTCAATGGTTTTAAAGATTGCCTTGGTATCAAGGAAAATATCGTCAATTAAAGGCTTAAGCTTTTCATGTTTTAAAGCACAGACATCAAGGCTTGGATCATCAATACACTGCTTAACAATAGAGTTGTAAACATTAAAGCACTTGGTGATGTTGTCTCTAATCCTGATACTGTCTTTTATGTCTTGTTCCCAGCCGTTATTAACGATTTCTGCTACAGGGGTGCCATCTTTGTGAGTACCATAATTGATAAGCTCACAGAAGTTTCTTCTTGCATGTACCCAACATATTCCATGTAGGAATACGCGCTCTTCTCTACCGTTGATGTTCTTCTTGATAGAAAAGGCTTTCTTATAGAATGCATCAGATTCTACAAAGCAATCACTCTGTATTCCGTTGTTTAATAGGATATCTTTAGTCTGCTCACTATCCCTTTCTAGGGAATGGAAATAAATACAGACCTTAGGACTGATGATGCCGATTACATACGAGCGTAAGGTTTTAGACTTACTTCGTTGTGCTTTCTTTCCTACATCATCTTCAGGAGCATTACCTTTTATCTTCCGCTTTTCTCGGCAACTCCAATAGGTTTCATCTACTCCTATCAGATTTGCCTCACCTATGTAACTTTCTAGGTGTTCAAAAATCGGCATTACCAGCATTGCAGTGGTATCGGTCTGATAGTACATCTGTTGTCTGGTAAGTTTTATTCCATACCGAGCAAGGTACTGACTTATCCTATGTAGCGGACATTTAAGGCTAAATCTCTGCTCTAGGATGTAGCTCATCAAACTGATACTGATAGGGCTTCTCTTTAGGAAATCAGTTTCAGGACATTTGGTGGCAGGAACCTTTTCATCTAAAGGACGGTCTTGCTCATCTACAGCTACTATTTGCAGTTTGCTGTAGTTGATGATTTTAAGTTCTATCTCAAGCTCAAACTTTTCTGATGAATCGTTAATGCGGAGATATTTATAACGTCTACCATCTGTACCGGTAAAGATAGTGCCTACTTTCTTTAAGGCCTCTTCATAGGTCATTTTTTCACCACCGTAACCTATGCATATGCGCTCTTTGGTTACAGTAATGTCATCTACTTTGGGAGGCTCTTTCTTAGGCTTGTCTTTATTCTTGCTTTTGGAAGATGAATCTATCTTACCGTTGTCTCTGCCGCTGCCATTAATTCTTTCGTTATTGGCTTTGCGGGAGGTTATGGATTTATTGCCTAACTTGGCATTAAGCTCTAATACAAGTGCTGTAAGCTTTTCTATAAGAACTCTTTGCTCTGCAAGTAATTTTGACTGCGCGTCTAGCTCATCCAACAATGACTCAACAAATTTATTCTGCGCAGATACAAGTGCACTAAGAGTTGCATCACCTGCTGTGGCTTTTATTAAAAGCTCAGCATTCTCTGCAAATATTTCTCTACGACTCTTAGCTTCCACTTTTTAAATCCATTACCAATCTGATGGCTAAATTATAGCAAATGCTTTCTGCTCTCTACACCAGGAAGATTTACTGACATTGGGGAGATGGGTATACTTCAATCTAGGATCACAACATAGGCCCAGAAGTGTTATCTGGACCATTTACATTTTTTTTGTTTACGAGGACATAAACATCCCCCCCAGGTCACCTGACTTTGCTCAGGTCGGTGGTGATGTCATCGTATCGGATAATTTTGTAAGCGGAAACAAATTACTGAAGTTGCTATCCTGAAGCTCCAACTCACATATAATCAAATATGAACTTTAAGCGTAGCGATCGCTTCGCATAGATCCTGCTCTGTAAGATCCTCAACCTTAAAGAGTTCCTTTTGGAACTTACTCATAGCGTAAACAGGTCTCCATGTTCCATCAGCATTGAGATCGGCCTTGTACTTATTAAGCTCTGCCATTAGCGTAGGTATGGTTCTAGATGAACAGGCCGAAAGCACTTCTTTATAGTCATTTGTAATTGTGGCATAAATAATTGAGACAATGAAGGCCATAAACATCTTGCCAAAATAAGTTTCCATTGAATGCGTATAGGTGACAGACATATTAAAGTGCCTCTTAATGGACTCAAAGCACTTCTCGACTCTGTCTCTTCTGCGCACTAATTTTATTGCCTCGGCAGGTGTCATTTCTCGATCACTTACCATAACGAAGAAGCCGGCTCTATCTATAAGCTGTTGAATGGAATTAAGATCTTCAAGCAGTTCAAAATTACGTCCCTGCTCATCAGCTTTTTCTGTCTTGTTTACGATAATGCTGTAGGCAGCAAATTGCTTAGCCATTTTTTCTGAGTAACGTTTTCTTTGCAGAGCTTTCTTCCAGTAATAACGTACGCTCTCATGAATTGAAGTATGCTCATCAGTTGCTCGCGGCTCATCATAAAAGAGATAGGCATAGCTTTTGACACCAAACAATGAGGTTTCAAAGCGGGCTGCATAAACATTTTCATCGGCAACATAATAGCTTTGATGATCTTTAATCTCCTTACCATGCTCATCAATAAGACTGTCCACCCATTTCACATTTTGCGGACAAAGCACACCAAATTCAAAATCATTGAGAGCTCTCATGCTCTTGATCATGTTCTCAGAGTAGTATCCACGGTCAAAGATAGCAAAGAGCTTTTTGTAGCCTAAATCGATGATGGATTTTAGGGAGTATGGAGTCTGAGTTTTATCAAGTAACGCTCCATCATAATGCTCATACCACATAGGAATACCGGAGAGCTCATCGACAAATAATGCGGTATTGATGATGGGTAAATCAAGGTTGATTTTGGCCTTACCAAAGGAGGCTAACTCCTGGTTTTTAGAATAGGTGTTTTGATTGGTGGAATCGAAGGCAATGACGCGCTCATGAGAGCTAGGATTTCTTTTCTCGTATTCCTCAGAGTAGATGGTAAAGAAGACCTTCATCAAACCTTGATCTTCACCAAGCTCCCTAAAAAGCCTACTAATCTCACTGTCACTTACTACACGCTTTAACCCACAATAGTTATCAAAGCACCATGAGCAGAAGTCTTGAGCACAGGAGCTTTGGGCAACGATGGCATGAATGGCTAAAGCAAGGATTAAATCAGCCTTAGGAGAGGAGAAAGTAGTCTTTAAAGCCTCATAACATCCTGTTCTTTTACAGGCCTTCCTTAATGCAAAGTAAGTACCTACACTGATGCGGGAGTCAACTTTACCAGCCTGCTTTCTTTGCTCCCCTCCAAACTGCTCCTTGAGCTTTTGTACCTTTTGCTCAGAATCAGTTTCAAAGAACTTAAAGTAATTGGGGCCTGGATACATCATATTAGGATCATCTTCGGTAAGAATACCAATAGTCACACGCTTCTCAATAGGCTGACGCTTCTTGTTATCCCATTTGTAGCTCACTGCCAAATAAACATATCCAGACTTGATGACATGAATGGTGCCCTTAGGTCCTGACTTTGGAACTGCTACCTTTTTGTCGCGTGAGTACATGGTAATAACCTGACTTAAAGACTAAAAACCAGTATTTGTTAAAATTTGTGGCTGTAAGATTGATCTAGGATAACAATATTATTCAAATCAAAGAACAAATCTTATAAATACAAAAACCCCGACGAAGTCAGGGCAGATAATTGATGGTGCTGATACTGAGAATCGAACTCAGGACCTCACCCTTACCAAGGGTGCGCTCTACCAACTGAGCCATATCAGCATAGAATGGAGAGCCTGGCAGTGATCTACTCTCACGCAAACGTACGTTGCACTACCATCGACGCAACTGCATTTCACTTCTGTGTTCGGAATGGGAACAGGTGGTACTGCAGCGCTATTGCCGCCAGGCAAAGGGGTTAAACTTAAAACAGCTGATTTAAGGAAAAGTTTCATCAAGCTCTCTTCTGACTTCCCGTGATGTTCTCCGGGGTTGTATGGCCAAGACTTTCAGATCATTAGTATCGGCAGGCTTCATACTTCACAGTACTTCCACTTCCGACCTATCAACGTCGTAGTCTGCAACGGTCTTTATGAACTTAAAGTTCGGGATGACTCATCTTGAGGCCGGCTTCCCGCTTAGATGCTTTCAGCGGTTATCCGTTCCGGGCTTGGCTGCCGGGCCGTGCCATTGGCATGACAACCCGTAAACCAGAGGCTCGTTCACTCCGGTCCTCTCGTACTAGGAGCAAACCCTCTCAATCATCCAACGCCCGCGGTAGATAGGGACCAAACTGTCTCACGACGTTTTGAACCCAGCTCGCGTACCACTTTAAATGGCGAACAGCCATACCCTTGGGACCGACTACAGCCCCAGGATGTGATGAGCCGACATCGAGGTGCCAAACACCGCCGTCGATATGAACTCTTGGGCGGTATCAGCCTGTTATCCCCAGAGTACCTTTTATCCGTTGAGCGATGGCCCGTCCATATGGGACCACCGGATCACTATGACCTGCTTTCGCACCTGCTCGAGATGTACCTCTTGCAGTCAAGCCGGCTTATGCCATTACACTGATCTGACGGTTTCCGACCGTCATCAGCCGACCTTCGTGCTCCTCCGTTACTCTTTGGGAGGAGACCGCCCCAGTCAAACTTCCCGCCAGACACTGTCCTCTGATTAGAGTCACAAGTTAGAACCTCAAAACTGTCAGGGCGGTATTTCACCAGTGGCTCCAAGATGTCCTGAAACATCTCTTCAATGCCTCCCGCCTATCCTGCGCAAACAGGTTCAAGGTTCAGTGTCAAGCTGCAGTAAAGGTTCACGGGGTCTTTCCGTCTAGCCGCGGGTACACTGCATCTTCACAGCGATTTCGGTTTCACTGGGTCCCGGGTGGAGACAGCGCGGCCATGGTTACACCATTCGTGCAGGTCGGAACTTGCCCGACAAGGAATTTCGCTACCTTAGGACCGTTATAGTTACGGCCGCCGTTTACCGGGGCTTCAATTCAA
>CAVJLP010000117.1:0-6238 GCA_963650525.1 Firmicutes bacterium CAG:534 | reverse complement strand
CCCGTATTGCCTCTAAGACTACCTATGGTGGCAAGACTATTCTTTCAAATTTTGATGATCCTACTAAATCTATTGTTGGAAAAAATGGTAAAGCAACTGTTACTTTCCAGGTAGGTGCTAATGCTAATGATGTATTACGTCTTGACTTGAGATTAAATGGAGATAACACAACTAAAGATTATTCATTGGCTTCATTAATGGATTCTGTTGGAGTAGAAGCTGCTGCAAGGATACAAACAGGTACTGATGACAATGTTGTAAATGGTAATACAACGACATATACAGTATTTAATGTAAGTTCTTCAGCTGCAGCTCAGGCAACTTTAGCTAATATCGATGATGTTATCAACTTGATCGATACTAAGCGCGGTGACTTCGGTGCTCTTGAGAACCGTATGGAATCGACCATCAGCAACCAGACTAATGTGGCTAACAATGAGTCCGATGCTCGTTCACGTATCCGTGATGCAGATTACGCTGAGGAAGCATCAAACCTCTCTGCTCAGTCCATCGTACAGCAGGCTGCAAGCTCTATGCTCACTCAGGCAAACTCTATTCCTCAGTTAGCATTGTCATTGCTTGGCTAGTAGCTAAAATTCTGATCCGATCTCCGACTCTCCTGCATTGGAGATCGGATCGGTATCCAAAGGCTCCCGTAGGGGAGCTTTTTTTATGGAAAATTTCTTTAAATTGCGCACAGGAATGCGACTTTCTTATTGCCCGTAGACTTTATAAGATCTATAATTTTGCACTCAGAATTTTAACGCGTTGCCAAAACGGGGATATTTCGTGCCTAAAAAAGGCTATCTCTAAAAGTAATTTAGGCAGCGCACTATCGGCAAAAGAGGCTTTTTTATGTCAATGCGTTCTGTTTATTGCGGCGACGTGCGTTTAAGCAATAAAGACGAAAATGTCACTTTATGCGGTTGGGTTAACCGCAGACGTGATCTAGGCGGTCTCATCTTTGTGGATCTGCGTGATAGATCCGGCATCGTACAGGTGGTATTCGATCCTGACGAGAAGGCTGTGCATGAGGCAGCATCAGCACTGCGTAATGAGTATTGCGTTAAGGTTGAAGGAAAGGTACGTGCTCGTCCTCAGTCTCAGGCCAATGCCGATATGGCCACAGGCGAAATTGAGATTTATGCAACTGCTTTAAAGATTTTCAATAAGTCTGCAGCTTTGCCCATCGACTTTAATCAGGACAACACTGAAGAGCAGCGTCTGCGTTATCGCTATTTGGATCTGCGCCGTCCTTACATGGTCAATCAGCTTTTGACCCGCTCTAAGATCACTCACTTTGTGCGCCGCTTCTTTGATGAGCATGGTTTTATCGATATTGAAACCCCTATGCTTACTAAGGCAACTCCAGAGGGTGCTCGTGACTATTTAGTTCCATCTCGTATTCACCACGGTAAGTTCTATGCCTTGCCGCAGTCTCCGCAGCTATTTAAGCAGCTTTTGATGATCTCAGGCTATGATCGCTACTACCAGATCACCAAGTGCTTCCGCGATGAGGATCTGCGTGCTGATCGTCAGCCTGAATTTACTCAGATCGACGTTGAGACCTCCTTCATGTCATCAGATGATGTCCGTGCTATCACTGAGGAGATGATGGTGTCCTTATTTAAGGAGATTAAGGGCGTTGATTTAGGCAAGCTCCCGGTTATGACTTGGGAGGAGGCTATGGACAGATTTGGATCTGACAAGCCTGATCTGCGTATTGATTACGAGCTCCATCTTTTAGACGATGCCGTTAAGGGATCAGAGTTCTCTGTGCTTTCAACTCCTGCAAATGACGAGAAATCCCGTGTAATCGGCTTTGCACTCCCTGGTGGTGCTACTCTTACCCGTCGTGAGCTTGATGGCTACACTGATTATGTCAAGAAACTTGGTGCCTCAGGTCTTATCTATATCAAGGTAAATGATCTCTCTAAGGGTGCTGAAGGCTTGAAGTCATCTGCAGGTAAGCACTTAACTGAAGCTGAACTTTTGGCTTTATGCGAAGGTACTGGTGCTAAAGATGGTGATATCGTCTTCATAGGTGCCGGTGAGAGAGTTAAGACTGCAACCTTCATGGGCGCACTACGTATTCAGACTGCCCGTGATCACAAGCTCGTACACGATGGCTACAAAGCTTTGTGGATCGTTGACTTCCCGATGTTTGAAATAACCGAGGAAGCAGGTCTTACTGCCATGCATCATCCGTTTACTGCACCTAAGAATGTCACCCCACAGCAGCTTATCGACAATCCTATGAGCGTCTATGCTGATGCCTATGACTTAGTCATCAACGGCTATGAGTCAGGCGGT
This sequence comes from Firmicutes bacterium CAG:534, assembly GCA_963650525.1. Lineage (GTDB taxonomy): Bacteria > Pseudomonadota > Gammaproteobacteria > Enterobacterales > Succinivibrionaceae > Succinivibrio. The sequence continues at coordinate 3,925 of CAVJLP010000117.1, read as the reverse complement.
GGCTCTGCTCGTATTTATGATGGTGAAATGCAGCAGGCGGTATTTAACGTCTTGGGAATTTCTAAAGAAGAGGCTCAAGAGAAGTTTGGCTTCTTGCTTGATGCCTTGTCCTTTGGTGCACCTCCGCATGCAGGTTTGGCCTTTGGTCTTGATAGAGTCACCATGCTCTTAACCGGCACTGATAACATCCGTGATGTTATTGCCTTCCCTAAGACCACCGCTGCAGCCGATTTGATGTCAGGTGCCCCAAACTATGCATCTGAAGAGGCTTTAAAAGAGCTTGCAGTAAACGTTACTGAAAAAGAAGATTAATAAATATTGCCCCAAACAAAGGGGTAATTAAAAGTTTAAACGCTTTTGGCGTTTTATATAGGAGATAGAAAATGTCAGGTCATTCCAAGTGGGCCAATATCCGCTTCCGTAAGGCAGCACAGGATGCTAAGCGCGGTAAGGTTTTTACCAAGCTGATTCGTGAAATTACTACCGCCGCTAAGATGGGTGGCGGTGATGAGTCTGCAAATCCTCGTTTGCGCTCTGCCGTAGTTGCTGCTCTGGCTCAGAACATGACTCGTGACACCATCAAGCGCGCAATCGAGCGTGGTGTTGGCGGCGGTGAAGGATCTGATCTTGATACCATCGTCTATGAAGGCTACGGTGTTGGCGGTATCGCTGTTATGTGCGAGTGCATGACTGATAACCACAACCGTACCGCAGCTGAGGTACGTCATGCCTTCACCAAGTTTGGTGGTAATTTAGGTACTTCAGGCTCCGTCTCTTACATGTTCACCAAAAAGGGTGTTATTACCTTTGCCCCTGATGAAGATGGCAAGATGAATGTTGATGAAGAGAAGGCCATGGAGATTGGTCTTGAGGCCGGTGCTGACGATGTAGTGCCTAATGATGACGGCTCTATCGATGTCTTTACCGCACCTGAGGCTTTTGCTGACGTGGTTGAGGCTTTTGATAAGGCAGGTATTAAGCCAGTTTCAGCTGAAGTTTCCCAGGTTCCTTCAAACGAGGTTGCCTTAGATGCTGAGTCTGCAGCCAAGTTTATGAAGATGATCGATGCATTGGAAGATTTGGATGATACCCAAGAGGTATATCACAACGCTTCTTTGCCTGATGACTTCGATCCTGAGGCATAATTTAGGCTTTAGCAAATTTTTCTTCTCCTGTTCAAAGACGGCTTGTCCGTCTTTGGCAGGATTAAGGGCTTTGAGAAAATTTAAGATTGTGCACAGTATTTACTCACAGACTTGAATTTTCTGAAAGTCATAACTATATATGGCTTTGTAGGCCGCATTTATTGCGGATGTACTGGTATTGTTGCTGTTGATTTGCAGAGCTTATTGTTAAGGGATCGCATTTTCCGCTCAGATCCCAAAGTAGGACTTTTCCAATAGAAAGCTAAGGCCAAATCACAGCTTGCCGATAATAAAGATATGAGGTCATATCAAGAAGGCGTCTGTTTTAAACAGATTTAATACCGGCCACAACATACGATCCGGAAGGGCAAATGGACAATAATTCAGCAAGTACCGAGTTTAAGCAGCTTATCGCCAGAGGTAAGGAACAGGGTTATCTCACCATCGATGAGATCAATGATCTTATTCCACCTGACATCATTTCAGGTGATCAGCTATCGGTCTTCATTCAGACCTTCATCGACATGGGTATCAATGTCTGTGATACTCCTCCTGAGGCCGATGATCTGCTGTTGAGCGGAAATGGACAGACAACCGATGCAGAAGACGTCGAGGTGGTGGCAAACCAGCTTGAGGCTTCTGTTGATATCGGTCGTACTACCGATCCTGTGCGCATGTATATGCGTGAGATGGGTAATGTTTCCTTGCTTACCCGCAAGGACGAAATTGAAATCTCCAAGCGTATCGAGCGTGGTACCAATGATACTCAGATGTGCTTGGTGGAATATCCTCCTGCAATGGAGGAGCTCTTTGAGCGCTATGAGCTCACCAATGATCCTGATTCTCAGGTAAAGGTTGGCGACATCATTTCAGGCTTTATGGAAGTAGGTCCTGATCTTGATGAGAAGGAACTTTCCAAGATTGCAGCAGGCATTGCCGATGATGAGGTGGATGATCCTGAGGCCGAGCTTGCCAAGCTTGATGAGGAAGAAGAGCTTGCCGATACCAAGGCAGAAAAGACTAAGAAGGCTAAGAAGCCTAGCAAAAAGGCCAAGGCTAAGGCTGAAGAAGAAGTTGAGGAAGAGGACGATGAGGAAGCACCTGCTGATGAAGGTGTGGAAAGTGCAGGTCCTGATCCTGAGCTTGCTCGTAAGAACTTTGCCGAGTTGCGTGTACGCTATGACAGAGTATGTGCCTGCCGTGGCAAGAAGGGCGCAGCTGCTGAAAAGAAGTATCAGGCTGAGCTAAAATCCCTAGGTGATCTTTTCGTAACCTTCAAGCTCGTTCCGCTGCAGCTTGAGAGCTTACTGCGCAAGATGCATGACAATATGGATCGTGTAAAGAGCCAGGATAGAGCCATTCGTAGGATCTGTGTAAATCACTGCGGCATGAAGATAGATGAGCTTAAGGCTATCTACACTGATTCAGGCTGTGAGGCAGATATTGCTTGGTTTGAAAAGGCCTGCCGTTCACGCAAGGCTTATGCTGCCAAGCTAAAAAACTATCGTCCTGAGATTGAAAAGGCAATTGATGCCTTAAAAGAGGTCGAGATTGAAACCGGTATTCAGATTGGCCGTCTAAGAGTTCTTGCTCACCGTGTCATGATGGGCGATGCTGTTGCCAAGAAGGCCAAGAAGGAAATGGTTGAGGCCAACTTGCGTCTTGTTATCTCCATTGCCAAGAAGTACACCAACCGTGGTTTGCAGTTCCTTGATCTGATTCAGGAAGGCAATATCGGTCTTATGAAGGCTGTAGATAAGTTTGAGTACCGCCGTGGCTATAAGTTTTCAACCTATGCCACCTGGTGGATCCGTCAGGCTATCACCCGTTCAATTGCCGATCAAGCCCGCACCATCCGTATTCCGGTGCATATGATTGAGACCATCAACAAGCTCAATCGTATCTCCCGTCAGATGTTGCAAGAGAAGGGCCGTGAGCCAACTCCTGAGGAGCTTGCAGCTAAGATGGGACTGCCTGAGGATAAGATCCGTAAGGTCATGAAGATTGCCAAGGAGCCTATCTCCCTTGAAACTCCAGTAGGTGATGATGATGATTCGCATCTTGGAGATTTTATTGAGGACTCCTCAATAATTGTCCCTGCCGAGGCTGCCACCTCTGAGTCCTTAAAGACTGCCATCAACGCAGTTTTAGATGAGATGCCACCGCGTGAGGCTCAGGTGCTTAGAATGCGCTTTGGTATCGGTATGCCATCTGATCATACTCTTGAGGAGGTTGGTCGTCAGTTTGGTGTTACCCGCGAGCGTATCCGTCAGATAGAGGCTAAGGCCTTGCGTAAACTGCGTCACCCTTGCAGATCACAGGGTTTAAGAGGCTTCTTAGATTAAACTTAAAACCCCGGCAGATACCGGGGTTTTTAATAGCTGTTTTAAAAGGCAGGATCATCTCCTGCCTATCTTTTAAAGCACTGCGCCTAATTCCTGACGGATCACAGCGCCTGCGCCCTTAAGGCCTGCAAGCTTATCGGTGATCACATAGACAGGGATCTGCTCAAGCATTCTCTCAAAGCGTCCCTTGGAGATAAAGCTTTCATAGAAGTCAGAGGCTTTTAAGAAGTCGATAAAATGGGTCACCACGCCGCCTGCAATATAGACACCGCCAAAGGTACCCATATTCAATGCAAGATTACCGCCAAAGGATCCGAGCATACGACAGAAGATGTTTAAGGCCTCAAGACAGTCCTGATCGGCAGGATCTGATAATGCGCCCTTGGTAACATCAGCAGGAGTCATACCAGCCTTGGCATGTTTGTGCTTGGCAGC
>CAVJLP010000116.1:0-6321 GCA_963650525.1 Firmicutes bacterium CAG:534 | reverse complement strand
TTTTAAAAAAGCCTTGGATTTTATTTTTATCTGTCTGCATTAAATTACAAATAAAGCTTAAATAACAAAGAGTTAGATAAATAATATTTATCTGGCACACTTATTGAATAAATAGGGCTATCTAAAGAATATCGCGGCAGTGTTTGCCGCAGGGAAGGAGGATCACCTCATGTCAGATACGAGCAGCTTTGATTACAGTGCCATTGGCAAGACCGCATCGTATATTGCCGCTGAGAAAGCATCATCCAGTAGCTCGTCCTCTAGCAGTACCCTTGATCAGGAAGATTTCTTAAAGCTTTTGACCACACAGCTGTCAAATCAGGATCCTACATCACCTGTGGATAATACTGAGATGGTTAATACTATGTCACAGCTGTCAGTAGTTCAGAGCCTCAGTACCATAACCACCGGTATGGACAGCATTGTAAATGCCATCTCATCAAGCTCAGCCTTATCTGCATCAAGCCTAGTTGGTCGCTCTGTGCTTACCGATTCAAGCACTGGCTTTTTTGATGGCACTAATGCTCTTACTGCAAAGATTGATGCTGGCAGTGGCGCTAACAACCTTAAGATCACCATCACTGATTCAAACGGAACAGTAGTTGGCTCCTATACAGCCGATGCTGGATCTGGCTCTATGGATTTTAGTTGGGACGGTACTGATTCTAACGGAAATACCTTAGGCTCAGGGGTATATACCATCAGTGCAACCGGTGTTCAGGATGGTAGAACAGTGAGTCTGCCAGTTTCAACCTATGCCGTTGTTGGCAGTGTCACCTTAGGTACTACTACCTCAGATACAACCTTGAACCTTATTGGTTATGGCGATGTGAAACTCTCTGATATCTCAGAGATCTCAATGTAGGCATATACAGTTTTCAAAGGCTTGCTGTCATTTAAGTGACGGCAGGTTTTTTTATGCTCTCAGAATTTTTATTCCTTAATAATTTCCTTTCATTTTCAAAGCATTAATGCAGCTGGCATAGTAATTGCTCATATGCAGGTAATTACGTCAGCTAAGGCTTGCGCGGAGGATCAATGGATAAATTATTATGGGTTGCCATGTCTGGTGCTAAGGAGAATTTTCATTCGCTCTCAGTCAGATCAAACAACCTTGCCAATGCCAACACCACAGGCTTTAAGGCAGATTTTGAAAATTCACGCTCGATGAGCGTCTTTGCCGATGCCTATCCTACTCGTGCCTTTGCCATGGATGAGCGCCCAGGCTACAACATGTCAGGAGGTGCGATTGAAACCACTGATCGCGATCTTGATATAGCAGTTAACGGCGATGGCTTTATTGCAGTTAATGATAAGGAGGGTAATGAGGCCTATACCAGAATGGGTAGCTTTATGCTGAGCGCTGATGGCGTCTTGAGAACTCAGAATGGTCTGGATGTGCTCGATGAAAATGACTCGCAGATTATTCTTCCGCCCATGCTTGAGGCTATCCATATCTCAGATGATGGAGTGATTTCAGGACGTCCCCAAGGAGCTGATTCAAATGTAATTGAGAATTACCAGAGAATTAAGCTTGTTTCTGTTGATGACTATAAAAGCATAGAGAAGGGCTATGACGGCTTATTTAGACGCAGAGATGGCACAGCCCTTGCACAGGACACTGCAGTAAGGGTGCGTAGTGGCGTGCTTGAGGGATCAAATGTAAATCCCGTCGAGGAATTGACTTCTCTTATTAGAATTCAGCGTCAGTATGACACCACCGTAAAGTTAATTGATGAAGCAAATCAGATGGATCAGGCACAGGATCGTCTGCTAAGTTACCAGTAGGAGCGCGTATATGATCCCGGCATTATGGATAAGTAAAACAGGTCTTGATGCGCAACAGACCAATATTTCAGTGACCTCAAATAACCTCGCTAACGCCAATACCGTAGGCTATAAAAAGGGCCGTGCAATCTTTGAGGATCTGCTTTATCAGAAGGTAAATCAGCCAGGTGGTCGTTCTAGTGCTGACGGCTATCTGCCTGAGGGCTTGATGCTAGGTGCTGGTGCTAAGGTGGTTGCCACGCAAAAGCAGTTTGGTCAGGGCGATGTCGAGACCACTGATAACAGCTTTGATTTGATGATCCAAGGACGCGGCTTCTTTGAAATTGAGCTACCAGATGGCACCACAGCCTATACCCGCAATGGCCAGTTTACTAAAAATGAAGAGGGTACCATTGTTACTGCAGATGGCTTTCCACTCCTGCCACAGATGCAGGTGCCAGAGAATGCTACCTCTATTACCGTAGGTCGTGATGGTCAGGTCAGTGTGACGTTGGGTAATTCCTCTGTATCCCAAGACTTAGGACAAATCACTGTTACCGATTTTATCAATCCCTCAGGTCTTGAACCTGTGGGAGACAACCTGTTTTTGGAAACTACAGCATCAGGAACTCCGCAGCAGGGTATTGGTGGTCAGGATGGTATGGGATCTATTCGCCAAAGCATGCTTGAGACTTCAAATGTTAAGGTGACGGAGGAGCTCGTGAATCTTATAACAGCACAGCGTGTGTATGAGATGAACTCTAAGGTTTTAACTACTGTTGATGAGATGATGGGATCATTAATACAGTCAGTCTGATAGCTAATATATATATATTGAAATAAAGCTTAAGGTTTGGGAGAGAGAAAGATGAAAAAGAGTTTACTTGCAACAGCATTGCTTTGTGCGTGGATGTTAAATGGCTGTGCTCTTGATACCTTTGATCCCAAGCCTGATGATCCTGCCTTTGCTCCTGCCCTTCCTGAGCAGGATTACACATCTCCAGTGCCTACAGGCGGAATTTATAACTCCTATAACAGCTCCAATGGACTTTATACTGATACCAAGGCTCACCGTGTAGGAGACATTATTTCAGTTTCATTAGAGGAATCCACCTCAGCCTCAAAGAAGGCTGGTACCTCCATGTCCAAGGAAAACAGTGTCGATTACGGACAGATGAATATTGCAGGACGTAATGTACATTTAGGCAAATACACTCCTACGATGAATGTCAGTAATTCACAGGATTTTTCAGGATCTGGCAACGCCTCACAATCAAACAGCCTTTCAGGACAGATCTCAGTATCTGTTGTAAGAGTGCTTGCCAACGGTAATCTGCAGGTACAAGGCGAGAAATGGCTCATGCTAAATAACGGCAATGAGTATGTACGTGTAACAGGTCTTGTGCGTCCTGAGGATATAAACTCGGATAATACTGTTTCATCTCAACGCATAGCCAATGCCCGTATTCAGTATGGCGGTACTGGGGATTTGGCAAGTACCCAAGAGCGTGGCTGGCTGTCAAAATTCTTCAACAGCGTGTTCAACATCTTTGGTTAGTTAAACATTGTTAATATTTTGCTGTAGGCTACAAGGTAAATACTGATGTGGGAGATATAGAGCATGAAATTCATAAGATCTTTGATGGTTGTTACCAGTGTAGTTTTGTTAAGCTTATCTTTAAATGCCAATGCCACCCGTATCAAGGATATTACATCGGTTGAGGGTGTACGCGATAATCAGCTAGTAGGTTATGGCTTAGTTGTAGGTCTTGCAGGTACTGGTGAGAAAAATAGTAAATTTACTGAGCAGACCTTCCGCTCCATGCTCAATAATTTTGGGATCAAGGTTCCGGATTCAACCTCACTTAAGATTAAAGATGTCTCTCCTGTTGCCATTCATGCTACCCTGCCTCCGTTTGCTAAGCCCGGTCAGACAATTGACGTCACCGTATCAGCAATAGGTGAGGCAACATCACTTCGCGGTGGTACTTTATTGCAGACCATGTTGCGCGGTATTGACGGCAATGTATATGCAATTGCCCAAGGCTCATTAGTAGTTGGAGGTTTGGGTGTAGAGGGGGCCGATGGCTCAAAAGTTACTGTGAATACGCCGACAGTTGGACGTATTGCCAACGGCGCAATTGTTGAGCGTAGTGTTCCTAACAGTTTTTCAACCTCCGACAGCCTCGTGTTAAATCTTGACAGACCAGATTTTACCTCTGCTAAAAATGTAGCTGATGCGATCAATGATCTCTATGGTGACGGTTCGGCAGTTGCACAGGACGCGGTATCGGTACGTGTTTTAGCTCCGCGTAATCCCACCAAAAGAGTTGAGTTTCTCTCTTCAATTGAAAATCTGACAGTAGATCAGGGCGAAGATAAGGCTCGAATTGTAGTTAACTCAAGAACTGGTACTATCGTAGTAGGTTCAAATGTAAAGCTAAAGCCAGTGGCTGTAACCCATGGTGGACTTACCGTAACTGTATCTGAGGATCCTAAGGTGTCGCAGCCAAATTCCTTCTCTCAAGGCCAGACTGCAGTTGTGCCTAATTCCCAGATTTCTGTTTCTGAAAAGAAAGGCAATATGTTCAAATTTGATGCTGGTGCAAACTTAGATGATCTGGTACGTGCCGTAAATCAGGTAGGACTTGCTCCTGGCGATTTAATGTCTGTGCTTGAGGCTTTAGATAAGGCCGGAGCTATCGATGGCGAGCTTGAGATAATTTAGTTTTGCTCTAGTTATTCATAAGGCCGGGATGATCCCGGCTTTATTTATTTTTAGTACCCATTTTTCTTAAGTTGTATAGAAAATTTAAATTAGAATAATTTATTAAAGTATTAGAAAAACTTATATAAAAATAAAAAAAGTATCAGTGAAAACGTGATTTATATCGCGTTTATTTGAAAACGGTTACAATCTTCCATATCAATGATACGCGTAACTTGTTAGTAAATTTTTAAGTTGTCTAATGCTTCCTTGAATTTTACTAATCACTTTTTGTTTTTTAGCTGTATAATTAAGTCACATCCTCGATAAGACAAATGAATTCAGGATGTAAAGTTTGGTTTAATTACTTTTTAGGAGATACTACTATGGCTTCCGATTTCTTCATCAAAATTGACGGTATTGACGGCGAATCAAATGATAAGGCACATTCAAAGTGGATTGAAGTAATTGGCTTTGAGCATGGCTCATTACAAAATGTAGGAGTAGGCCGCGCCACTGATGTTTCAGGTCGTGGACAGTTTATTCCATTTAGCTTTACACATTTAGTTGATAAAGCAACTCCTAAGCTTCAGAAGTTCTGCATGTCAGGACAGAAAGTTGCAAAGGTACAGTTTGTAGTATGCCGTGCTGTAGCAGGTGCTCAGGTACCGGTATATGAAGTAACCATGGAGAATGTAAAGATTGCCAAGTGCCAGATCAAGTCTGTTGCACAGGGCGCTTCAGGTGACTTGCTCAATAGTTTTGCAGGTGCTGATGGTGTCTACATTCCAACTGAGGTTGTCGAGCTTGTTCCTGGCAAGATGACTTGGAAGTGCACCGCCATCAAGCCTGATAACACCAAGGATGGCGCTGTTGAGGATTCCTTCAACCAGGTTGAGAATGCTTAATAGTTTACAGATAGTTTAAAGTAAACAAAGGAGGGCCCCAGATATCTGGGGCTTCTCTTTATTCAGGCTTTAGACTTTTTTTATTTTCGCAATTTCTGTGAGCACATAGGGAAGCTCAAAGCCTAAATCATCACTGATACGCAAAAGATCGTCCTTTTCCTGTCCCTCAAGTAGATCCTTTATTACACTGTTGAGCATAGTGGTGTGCTCTTTAGTGCAATTATTTTCTGTAACAAATTTAACCACATCCTCTAAAAGCGCAGTCATAAGCTCATAAGTTTGCGGGCAACATCCATCTAAGGCTTTTTTGGACAACTCCTTTGAGCGTTTAATTAAGTCTTTAGCTATTTGCTCTTGCGTACGCATATTCTTTGCTTCACATCAAGATGCAGAATATCATTGCCTGAAATTACCAATGAGGCATAGCGCATATTGGGAATAGCCTTAATTTGTGGGAGCTTAGAGCGACGCTGAAGCTTGAGTTTAATCTTATTTATAGCTTGTTTAAGGTGCTTTGCGTAATCCTCAAAATAGGGAATGATTTCAGCTTCAATAAGAATGGATGGGTTTTGTGGATCTTTGGCCTTTGCAAGAAAGAAAACTGTGAGAATGTCTTCATCATCGCCTGCAAGTGGTAGATCACAATAGCTGTCGTAATCTTCACATAAGACGGTAATGCATCTCATGGCCATTTTCAGATCTTCTCTGTCCTCATGAGCCCATTCCAAAGGCTCGAACAGATCGTAATAATCAGTACGGTAATCAAAGGTTAATTCCTCATAATCGCGCATGTATAACAAAGCTTGCCTTACAAGGCATTCAATATCACCATCTAAAAGACCACCGTTTGCATCCCCAGGCCCTAAATCGTATGGTAGGGAGTCATAGTCGTTTTGAACTTTGTAATAATATTCAAAGTAGTCTTGCATGATGTAGGGA
>CAVJLP010000115.1:0-6451 GCA_963650525.1 Firmicutes bacterium CAG:534 | reverse complement strand
TAAAGGGATAAAACTTCTCTTTTCTAATAATAGGGTTTTTGCAAAAACTCACCTAAAAGAAAGCGAGTTAAAGGTGATTCCTGCAATGATCAATAGAAATAACATTAGAGCCTCACAAGGTACCATCTATGTAAATGAAGGAGATCTTCGATTCTCTCTACCCAATGCGTTTAATTCAATTTGTAAACAAGTCCTTTAGATAATGCAATTTACTGTTAGCAAATTTGAATCTGAATACATTAGCTTGATTGATGAATGTTCCTTATGGAGCATAAGTCGAGGTCGCTTAAAGTTTAGTCTTGGAAAATAGACGGTACATATGAATAGAAATGATTCATCTAGGGTGGGATTATTTTTTCTTGTAAAAGTGGTAAAGAAAAATGCAAATATCGCAGAATTTAAAAAACGTGCTTCAGGCTTGTAATGATGCTGACTATATAGAGTTTGAAGAAATATGCATGATTGACGATGATTACAGTCTTTATCATCAAGCATTATTGAATTTTATTAATGGTTTACCAGAGCAAGATCGTGCGCTTCTTTTAGATGACAACGGTGCGCCAAATAATCTTGCTAATGATCGTCTGCATGCTGCCTTACTGTTAAGAGGTTATTGCAATATCAAGCTAATCAATCACGCATATTCATATCATCGCACTGAGGCCAGAATGTTAATCAATGTTGTGTCTCTTTTAGCTCAGGATATGGAGCAATTAACTTATTGTAGTGATGGATTTGATATAAGAGATATCGTCGTTGAAGCCGTGATTGGGCTTTTAGCGCTCATAGACAATCAAATGGATTTTAATTTTGCCTTAGCACGTAGGCATGTTGATGAGCTGTTCTTAAAAGATACCAGCAGTAAAGCAGTTATAGCTTTAAAAAAAGGCATTGTAGAGCATAGCAAGGATCCAGATAGTCTTGCTGACTATATTGGACATATCCAGTATGTTTTACAGGATTTTGATAATGCTGATGAATACGCACTTCTTGATGAGTGTGATGCAGATAACGATGAAGATGAAGGCGAGTGTGCGTGTATTGATGACGAGGAGGATATTGTTTCGTCCACTCCTTTAACATGGCTTTCAATTCTAGACCGTCCAAAAATGTCCCCCTATATGAGTCGCTTCTGGGATAAGTATGGCGAGCGTTTCTTTGATGAAAATACACGTAAGAAGTTTTTAGCAGATCTTAAGCGCTATCGCAAAACTTTAGAAAAAGCTCTGTAAAACAAACAGTTAAATTTATAAAACGCTGTCTTGTTAAAGCTTTTAAAAATGGTTGTGACGCTTTAGGGTAAATTCAATACCAAGCTGCAAAAATCAAAGTAAATTTTTAAAAATTTACGATATAACAATAGGTTAAGACTATGCAAATCCCACAAAATTTAAGGGAGATTATTCAGGCAAGATATGATGCCAGGTTTTTTTATCTTCCTGGTCTTAAGGTGTACAAGGATTATTCAATTAGCATTGGTTCCTTAGAGGAGTTTACCAAGGGCTTGAGTGTAGAAGAACGTGATACGACTACAGATCTTTATGGTATTCCTACTGCCTCTGCCTATCTACGTATGCAGTCAGCATTAATGCTTAGAGGGTACAACGACGAAGCTCTTATCCATGCAGTAAATTTGAGTCACTGCCCTGAGGCTAGAGGCTTACTTAATCTTTTATCTAGCCTAGCCCCTAGGATGTATAACCTTAATTTTGTTGATGATGGACTAGATATCAGAGACATCATTTCTAGGGCATTTAATGACATTATTGATCTCTTAGATGGAGATTGTGATTTTGCCTATTTGCGCAAAAAGCCTGATGTCTTTTGTGGAATGACTGATGATGACAAGGCTTTTGGTGCTTTAAGAAGATGCATTATTAAAAACAGTGTCAGTTTGGACAATCTAGCACGCTTCATGAACAGAGTAATCAATGACTTAATGGAGGCTAACACAAAAGAGATCCCGGCAGGGTATGCATATGAAGATATGAATCTTGTTAAATATTACAAAATGATGGTTAAGAGCTCATCTAAAGAGCAGGATTTATATTTAGGTAAAGACAGATTTGATGGCAATTTTGGATCTGTTGAAGACGATGATCGCGAATACGGCGATAAAGGTGATTACAAAGAAGACGCTTACGACGAGGGCGATCACGTCGAAAACAATGATGCTGAAGCCAAAAAAGTACATCAGGTCCATTACCAAATAGACAATATATACGGCCAAGATAAAGATGATGACGAATCTTTTTCTATGAATCTTGCTGCACTCTACAAGCCAAATATGTCTGATTATCTAAATCGCTTCTGGGATAAAAATGGCGATCTCTTCTTTGATATAAAGACTCGTAAGAAGTTTTTAGCTGATCTAAAACAATATCGCGAGAGAGTTGAAAAAGTTATGTAAAACAAGTCGTTATTTAGACGCACTAGTGCATATGCTTTAAAAATTAATGACTACTTTTTAGCCCAAACTTAAATCATGGATAAAGGGATATTAAAATGAAGCTTTCAAATCGCTTTTTAGATTTAGTTCAAGTAAGTTGCGATGCCAAAGCATTAGATTTAAATGAACTCTATGTTAGCAATGGCTTTATTGAAAACGACTCCATTTTAGGCTTTATAAAAGAACTGCCTAAAGAAGAGCAGGGGGCTCTTTTAGATGAGGGTAACCCTACCATTGAGGCCTATGCCCGCTGTCTTAAGGCGAGCATGTTAAAGGGCTATCAAAATGAAAAGCTCATCCATCTTGCAAACCGCGGTGGGCTTTGTCCTAATGCCAAATCCTTATTAAATGTCTTAGCCTTTATATCTCGTGAGTATGAAGAATTAGGTAAGTTATTAGATGGCTATGATTTTCGCGATATCTTAGCTGAGGCCGTGGCATTATCTATAGATGAGCTTGAACATGGCGTAGCGTTTGCAAATTTGGGGCAGGAGCGCTGTGCCTTTTATGCCCAAAATAACCATTACGCTATAAATAAGGCTGTTTTTGCATGCCAGCTTTTTCTTGCAAATCACAGCACCACCTATGAAGAGCTTTCAGATGAGCTAGTTCAGCTGGTATGGGATATAAAGGATCTTAACAAAAATGATGTATCACTCATTGATACCATCGAAAAGGCCTTCATTCACCCCGACAAAAATTGTCTAGAGCCTGTAAAACAAAATGAAGAGCAAGATTTAGATCCTCTCTTTGAGCTATCAAAGCTCTTTAAGCCAAAGATGTCTTATTACATGAATTGGTTTTGGCATGAAAAGGGCGCTGACTTCTTTGCAAGCTCCACGCGTAAGGATTTTCTGGACTCTTTAAAAAAATACCGAGAAAAGCTTGAGAGATTTGTTTGATGCCTTTCTTTAGGCTTCATCTAATAAGCTTTGTAGGTATTTGCAACCTCAGATAGTTATTTTGAGAAATACAGATCATGACTGATAACACCAATGAAGAGAAAATAGCAACGACTGCGTTCAAGCCTCACGCGCGCGTGAAATCGCAAGGTGAGCATCTAAAGACGGCTTTTGATTCCATGATCGCTGAGATCAATGCAATTCAAAAGAGAAATGGATCCAAGATTGATCTTGAGGCTATTGCAAAAAACATGACCATGCGTACGCCTAAGCAAATGCGTGCTGAGGAGACCGCCATTGCCACTGCAGAGATTGCGGCGCGCAATAAAAAACAGCGTGAGGAATTTATTAAGCGTACGCGTCAGTCTGGTAGGATCGATCCTGCGTGGACCTTTGCCGCGTTAGCTACAGATACCGCTAATTATCAAGCAATTCACGATGCCAGGCTTTTTTGTCAGGTACATATAGTAAATCCTGAGCCTCCGGCCTTATTCCTTCTATGCGGTGGTCCCGGTAGTGGCAAGAGTGTGCTAGCTAATGCCATGGCAGACTTCTGGCTTACCGAGTCTAATCAGGACAACAACTTTAAGGATGTGTGTATCATCACGCCATCTATGCTTGAGCGCAGTAAGCTTTTTTCAAGAAGCGAGGATAACAGCGATCTAAGACGCCGTAATGATGACTGGGAGCGCTTTTGCTCGGCCTCATTGCTGATAGTAGATGGCCTTTGCGAAAGCGGGCAGGGACTTAGCAACTTTATGCAAAAAATCATCTGTGAATTACTGCAAAGTCGCTATTTAAAAAGGCTATCGATGGTGCTGACTTTGTCACTACCTGCAGTGTCATATCTCTCAGGTGCAGTAGGTCCTCAGACCTTTGAGGCCTTTAAGGAGTATGAAACCATTACCGCCTTACTCTTAGGTAGATCGCGCCGTAAGCCTATAGTCTTTAATGGCATGGCACTTGAGTAAGCTTTATTGCTAGTAATGAGCGTTGTTAATTGCAGCATGTCGTCATGATATAGCTCTGAGGTAATTTCTTACTCGCATGCTCTGACAATTATAGGAAGGCATGAGCTAGGCTTACTAAGTCTCAGCCTTCTAATTGTCTCTTTATCATCCCTTCATGGGAAAAATTAAGCTTAATTGCTTGTTTTTCCTATTTTTAATACATCTACAGAAGGAGATAAGTTTTCTGCTCCTCCCTTAGCGATTACCTGTATTTTCTTAATAATACGTTATGTGATATTAGAAAGTATGGAAAATGGATATAAAAAAATTAAAAAAATAATGTAAAAAGTATTGACGATTATAAAAATTGCGTTAATATATAAATGTCTTCTGAAGAGATAGAAACTCTAAAAGACAGCGATGATCTTAAGCTTTCATGCTTCCCCTCCAAAGATCGTCCACCAAGGTCGGATGTTTCATCAGATCTAACACTATTGTTTCAGCAAATTTAGATAAGCCAAAACTTGTGCATTGTAGTAATGCTTATTAGCTTTTTGGGATCTTAGTTTTGGCTTTTAAGATGGTTTTAACGTTTAAAGTTAGGAGATAACTATGACTAATGAGAGCGTTTTGAAGTCAAATCCATATGCAGTAGAAATTGCTGCGGCCAAAAGGGTACTTGCTATGTATCCTGATGAAGTCTCATCCATGGTCCTTAAGGTTTTTCGCTGCCAAGATTCAATTTGCTCACGCGCACGCTCATTGTTTATTAAAGATGGACATTGGTCGGCCTTAGGTGATGATTTAGATGAGGTGAGTATTGGTGATCCTGAAGATGTTAAACATGTGTGCGTTTTTGTGAGTAAGCACCTAAAAGAAGGCTTGTTTAATGAGTTGGAGCATGTTCCTGTACCCACTGTGGAAAGGCTAGTTAAAGATGAGCACACCTTAAATCACGTGGAAGGATTTCAAGAGATCTTAGATTGCTATCCAAGTGAGGTTACAAGTAAGGTCTTAAAGATATTTAAGATCCTTGAGATTGTAAGAAAGCTTGGATCTCGCAAAGGCGATTGTTTCTACCAAGAGTATTTTAAAAATCTTGAGGATTCTAGCATTCATAATTACCTAGATGTTGTCAATATGTGTGAGTATGTAAAGCGTCATAGTGGGAGCAAGATGTTTGAGGATCTTGCTGAGTTTTCTGAGCCAAAGCTTGAAGATCTCAGAGAGAGTCGCTATGGATTTGTGATTTAGTTGGGCGCGGATTGACGTTTTTGTCTGAAATTTTAAAGGGAGATATGGTTATGCAGATTTGGGATTATGGTCCTGGTAACTTTGCATTCCTTCTTGATGATGAGCGTGATAAGAAAACAAGAGCTGATATTGATTTACTTCAATATCTTGAACTTGATTTAGGTGATGATAAACGCGGTGGTTATGCATTTTATTATAGTTGCCCAATTGTGGAATTAAAGGGAGTCTTTGCAAAGCTTTTAGAAAAATATAATTTTTGCGGTGAGACAATTTTAAATGCGTTTGACGCAGATGTAGATGATGAACATTGTGATTGGGATAGATTTTATGATGAAGTAGAAGAGCTTTTCCAAGTTATTGTAAGAACCATTCTTGAAGCTAGGAAGTAGCCATCGACGTGCAAAGATAGGGCTAAAAGTGAAATTTAGTATGAGGATCGGTTGTTTCTAATGAGTGTCTATCAAGAAAATTAAGAAGATACTGCAGGTGGGAGTGGGGGGGGAAAACGTCATAAAGTTTGAAGCTTAAGAGAGAGTCGCTATGGATTTGTGATTTAGTTAGGAGCGGATTGACGTTTTTGTATGTGAATTTTAAAGGGAGATATGGTTATGGATGTTTGGGATTATAGCGCTGGTAACTTCGTTTTACTTGATGATGAGGTTGATAAGAAAACAGCTGCTGATATTGATTTACTTCAATATCTTGTACTTGATTTAGGGGATGATAAACACGGTGATTATTCATTTATTTATAGTTGCCCAATCGTGGAATTAAAGGAAGTTTTTGCAAATCTTCTAGAAAAATATGATGTGCGCGGTGAGGCAATTTTAAATGCGTTTGACGCAGATGTAGATCATGACCATTGTGATTGGAAGAGAGTTTATGCTGAAGTGGAT
>CAVJLP010000114.1:779-6569 GCA_963650525.1 Firmicutes bacterium CAG:534 | reverse complement strand
CAGGAAAAGCTCTAAATTCTAGCAATACCACCGGAACACTTAAACCATACATTACTACATCAAATTTATACTGGAATTCATTTAAGCTCGAAAACATAAAATCGATGTATTTTAAAGATTCCGAAATTGATAAATGTACAGCTATAAAAGGTGATCTACTGGTTTGTGAAGGTGGTGACTATGGTCGCTCAGCAATATGGCCTTTTGATACTTCAATATGTATACAAAACCATATTCATAAATTAAGACCGTATCATCAAATTTCGACAAGATTCTACTATTATCTATTTTATGCATACAAACAAGAACATTTACTCAAGGGTAAAGGCATAGGTATTGAAGGATTATCGTCAAATACACTACATAATTTGATCGTTCCTCTACCACCTCTTGCTGAGCAAGAACGCATTGTTGCGAGGATCGAAGAACTATTACCTCTTTGCGAGGACCTGTAATAGTTTATGGAACATCGCAACATGTTGCGACATTTTTTTAAATTTCAAACATTTTAGAATATAGAATAAAATCAATTTTTACTATTACAAAGTATTAAAGATAAACGCATATGGCTGACGAGAAAAGTGAAGCATTGGATGCGACTAAGAGTGCTCCGGTAGCTAAATTTAAGCGCTCAAAAGACAGATCTCACATCATAAACTTTGCCTGGATCTTCAATAAAGATTGCGATCTGTTGGCTAACTATATGAAGTACAGTGCTGGAACCAATTATAAAATCGAGGCACTAGAGGAGCGACATGTACCACACGTGCTCATTGGCTACTATGTACGCCGCGCCATGAATCTTTTTGTAGGTCAGCGTGGAAAATGTGCCGTCAGAATTCCACTGTGCAAGGATTTTGGCAGACGCATGCGGTTTGTAAACACCGAACGTTTCTTGCTTTATCTGCCAAAGCTGCAGGAGGTGACCCCCTCAATCCTCTCTGTATTCAATCAGATGGACAAGATGCATATGAGCATCGCTATTGATGTTTACTCCCTGATTTTTACACGCTGGGCGGAGATGGTAAAGGAGTTTACCTATACGGTAATTGAGATGGATCAGAACCCTGATGAGCAGTTTTACCTTTTAAACAATATCAAAGCTGTAGCTCCTAATATTAAGAGCATAGCCAAGTGCAGAGATATTGCGCAGTGTCGTATGGCTTTTGCTAAGGGAGTTGATTACTGCTGCTGTCATGAGATCCCTCCTGAAATCTGCATCAAGTGTGTAAACAAGCCCTATGCAGATAACTGTCCTGATATCTTCTCTGACGTATGTAGGGTACTGGTAGATCAGTTTCAGAATGACTTAAAGACTGATAGTTTCAGAACCTTTCTAAATAAGTACTACCGAATTCTTCCTTACATAAAGCCCATTATCGACTATATGGCATTAGATACCCCTTATGCTATCGATGTACTTGATGTCAAAACCTATGATGAGGCTAATGTCATACTGCCACCTGATCTCATAAAAAAAATTCAGGTCATAATCTGTATTCAGCTATTATCCTTCAGATTCTTAAACAATGAGCAGAGAAAGCTAGGGCGTAACGATTACATGCCCACCAAAATGGCTCTGCTTGAAGGCAAGATCTGGGAGAAAATGCTCAGAGATGAGGATGTAGCTGAGGAGTTGCCAATTTTTACCATGGGCGTTGCGTTAAATCTAAAACGCTTTGTCACATCAGGCACTGAGCTTAGAACTCCTAATTACGAAACTCTTATCGAAAAGACCACGTCGCTTGTATTAAATAATCCTGCCATCAAGAGCATATATTTAGCCTGCGATGCTCTGCGAAAGGATGATCTTAGCAAGGTTGAGCAGATAGGTCAGGATGCAGGCTTTTTCAACGGCACACAGCTTTCATCATCACTTGAATCCGGTATTATATGGATTGAAGCTCTCTACAAGGAGCTTGAAAACAATTTACCCGTGGCTAATCCGCAGATGACATAGCAGGCAAGAAAAATGAAAAACGCACAGTTCTTGATCATCACAGCTTTTACTAGCGCTCTTGCTTTATTTGCAAATGAGGCTCTAGCAGAGGATCCTAAGGCAGACGATGTACGCACTATCATATCTGAAGATGATAACAGTCGCACCATCATAGTTGGAGTAAATAAAGATAAAACCGAATCTGGCTTGAGTACTCAGACTGTGACAGTTGCGCCTGACTATAACTGTTATGCACCATATAAAAAACCGCAACCTCGCCACCATCTGCATGATAACAGGCATCATCTGCCAACCCATGAATAGGGCTTAGAGTATGGGTCAAGAGTATTCACCTGAGGTTTACTTTCAATGAGCAATGCTCTTCATAGCTAGTATTTACTGATTGCGCTAGAATACGCTCTATTGTTTTGTGAGCGTGTTATGAACTCTGTATTCTTAAAATTACATCTGTCCGTCTTTATTGCAGGCTTTACCGGTCTTTTTGGGCGACTTGTCAGCCTAAACGCCGTCTGGATCTCCTTTTTCCGTATGACCGTAGGCGGGCTCTGCTTTTATGCCTATTCAAAGGCCACCCATAAGATAAAGAATGTACCACGCCGTCTTTGCTATTCCTCCATGGTGGCAGGTGCCTTGCTCTCGATGCACATTACCTTGTTTTATCTGGCAATCAAGCTCTCAAACGTATCAATTGGTACTATTACCATCTCAACTATAAGCTTCTTCGTAGCTATTCTTGAGCCATTGATGAGTAAAAGTAGATTTTCCATGCAGGATATCTGCTACTCCTTACTTGGAATAGTAGGGCTGTCCTTTATCTTCTCCTTTGATGCTCGCTACCGTCTTGGGATCGCTGCAGGGCTTTTGTGTGCCTTCTTCTCAGCACTCTACTCAACCTATAACCGTCGCATAATGGCAAATAAGGATTCTGACAGCTATACCATGCTCAACTGGCAGTTCTTAGGCGCCTCAATAATGATGTGCATCGTCGTATCCATAAACCGCCTAATAACAGGAGAGTGGGGGCTTTACTGGAGCTTAAGTGATGCTATCTACCTATTTATTGCAGCCACCGTCTGCACCGTTGGTATGTATCTTTTGCAACTTATGGTGCTAAAGGAAATCTCAGCCTTCACCTTAATGCTTACCTATAACCTTGAGCCGGTATATACCATTTTGTTTGCCTGCCTTATCTTCCATGAAAACCGCGACTTTAATTTCTCCTTCTATATAGGACTAATCTTTATCATTGCCTCAGTTGCCCTCAAGACCTATAAAGTTGCAAGAATACAAAAACTAGATCCTGGACTTAAAGACGCATGAGAATTGGAAAAGATGAGGTACCACGCATAAACATTAATCAGGATCTGCTTTAATTTAGAGTAGCTTCATGACAATATACGCAGTGTAAATGCCATCTGTTAAGGAAGGTATATGTCAGATCAGATCTCAGATATAGCAATCATCGGGCTAGGTCCTGCAGGCGCAACTCTTGCAAGACTGCTGTCACCAGATCTTCGCGTGATCGCCTTTGATAAGAAATCTGAAAAAGACAGTAGCTTTAAAAAGCCATGCGGTGGCTTATTAGCACCTGATGCACAAAAATGCTTTGCTCGCTTTGGCATGACGCTTCCTCTTAATGTTTTGGTTACTCCGCAGATTTTCTCTGTTAAAACCATCGATCTTAAAAGACGCTATATTAGGCACTATCAGCGAAGCTACGTGAATATGGATCGGCATAAGCTTGATCTGTGGCTAAAATCCTTAATACCAGATAATGTTGATGTGCATGATGATGTGATCTGCAAGAGGATCACTGAGCTTGAAGACTGCTATGAAATCACGGTAGCAGAGCACAATGAAGAGCATGTGTATAAAGCTAGATATATAGTAGGTGCTGATGGAGCCAACTCACTTGTCAGACGGACAATTCTTCCTGATTTTAAAATTCACTCCTACATGGCCGTGCAACAATGGTTTAAGGATCAGCATAAAGAGCCATTTTACTCCTGCATCTTCGATAGTGATCTTACTGATTGTTATGCTTGGGGATTGTCCAAAAACGAGTACTTCATCTTCGGTGGAGCCTTTCCTAAAGAGGATGCCAGAAAGCGTTTTGATGCAATGAAGGAAAAGCTTAAGAGCTTTGGCTTTAAGCTTGAAGATCCTGTAAAAACAGAGGCTTGCTTGGTATTAAGTCCTAGTACTCCGTGGCAATTTTGTCTTGGCAAAAACAGATGCTTTTTAATCGGTGAGGCCGCTGGCTTTATAAGCCCCAGTTCACTTGAAGGAATGAGCTACGCCTTTGAAAGTGCTTGGAGATTATCGAGACTGTTTAATACAAAGCATGAGGTTATTTACTCTGATTACCAAAAGGCAACGCTTGGAATTCGCCTTAAACTGTGCGCAAAGCTTATAAAAAAGCCATTTATTCTGGGCCCTTTTTTAAGGCGTCTCATAATGAGGTGTGGCATAGGCTCACTTACAATGTCAAAGTAGCGAAGAGAAATTAGATATTAAAAGAATATAACCATGAAAAGTCAAAAACTATCTAAAATTGCGCTTGCTCTTGCTGGTGCATTATGTATGACCGCCTCTGCAAATGCCGAGATCAAAAATCCTCAGATTGTTGAGAGTAATGGTAAACAGATGTTTTCCATTTATTATACAAATCAGCAGGTTATAGCAAATCCTGACTTTTCATGGAATTTTCCCCTTAACGAAGAGCTTCAAAAAGGAATTTACGCAGGACTTAGCTATTGGGCAGATATCTTAAGCCAAAACGCTATTAATAGCTCTGGTATACCTATTTATATTTCAACTCGAGGTTCCGGAGCGTCGACTAATGATAATTTTATATTGCCGATCTTAAATAAGCTTTATAAAGATGAAGATTATTTTTTCTGCAAGGATTCATTAGTAAATGACTCTCAAGACTATTGGGATAGTAGCAAACATGCTAATGAAATTTTTCCAAGAATCATGGTCGGAAAAAGTTATGGCATAGTGGAAGCAAATAAAACATCTAATTACGGATATGTAGTAGATGCAAACACATTGCTTACAAATAATGAGGGACAACATAATCTAGTTCATGTTATCCGTCATGAGATGGGGCATATTTTGGGAATTGCTACGGATGTATATTGTAGTGATCTATTATTTAGTGAAGACGATGATGGCAATATAGTTATTAGAGATGATATAAAAAAAGCTTTTGGCATCAGCTCTGAACTGCCACAAGTTACAATTGAGCGTACGGACACTGCGCTTAATAATATCTTTAAATGTGCCGATTATCTAGGACAAATTGCATTTGCTAATTTAAAAAGGACCTATGCGGATGACAGCTATGAGTTATCGCAGTCTCTTATTTATATAGGAGAAAATTTTGATAAGTATGTTGATTACCCTTTTGCACTTGTACCTATTAAAATTGACTCGGATAATAAATTTGCCTCTCATCTCTATGATCTAAATGGTAAACAGCTACAAGATGGCGATATTGTGATCCCATCTGAGCTCTATAACAAACTAAGTAGTGAAGCAGATAAAAGTAAATTTTTTGTGATGGATTTAGATCCGTCAACAATGAATGGATATAACGGAGGAAATGGCGCTTACTTTACAGGAGAAAATGTAAAAGAGGTTTTAAACGGGGCACTGTTTGCATACTCAGGTAATCACACAGCGGAAGGTTTGCCTGTAAATGGATGGGAAGTGAGTTCTTCATTTAATAAAAATTGGGAACCTGAGTTATCCCATTTTAATATGGCTAATAACTTTATGAGTCATGGTGATTATAGAAATGTAACCACTTTTTTTGAAGCAGA
>CAVJLP010000114.1:0-769 GCA_963650525.1 Firmicutes bacterium CAG:534 | reverse complement strand
CTGTTTGCATACTCAGGTAATCACACAGCTGAAGGTTTGCCTGTAAATGGATGGGATGTGAGTCGTGATTTCGAGAGCCACTGGGAACCAGAATTATCCCATATTAATACTCTCGGCATAATAAGTCAAAATAATTATTCCAATATGATTACCTTCCTTGAAGCAGAGCTTGCAGTGATGCAAGATCTTGGCTACATATTCGACAGAAAGAATTATTACGGCTTTTCAGAATACCGTGATGGTCAAAGCTACGCCAACTATAACGGCTATTATGCAAGAAATGAGGATGGTACAGATTGGATAGTAGGAGAGCCTAATAAGGCCTCTTTAGCTGTAGGTCTAGATGTCTATGGCAGTAATAATACCATCACCCAAATGGCAGATTTACTAAGTGTTGGTACAGGCTCTGCAGGTATTCGTGTAAATGGTACCGGCAATAACATCACCATTGCAGATGGGGTTAAGGTACAGTCTGATGGCTATAACGGCATGGGCGTACTCTTTAGTGCAGGTAATGGACATAACCTCATTGTAAAAGGCAACGTGTCTGCTATTGGTGAAAATGGTAACGCCTTAGTATTTGATTATGGATCAAATAGCTTAGGCCCTGGGTTATATAGAGGCTCTTATATCTCATTTTGGAGAGATATTAATGATGATGGCCAAATGATAAGGTCTGGTAATGATGATTTATTGGACTCTCTTAATGCCCCTTTGATGAACAAAGTCTCCATATCAGGCGATGTCATCGGCAATAAGAATGCTATCT
>CAVJLP010000113.1:0-6810 GCA_963650525.1 Firmicutes bacterium CAG:534 | reverse complement strand
TATACAGCGACATAGCCAGGATTCATCACACACATGACGGCACGCAGGGTTCTTAGTGCAAGATCATCTGCCTGTAGCTTTTCAACAGGAAGCACGCCCTGATCGTTATACATAGGAAAATAACGGATCTCACCTGCCATTCCGTCCTTCCCGCGCAAAATTTTTCCGTCATAGCAAAAACCACAAGCAGGAGCACGTCCTGGAACTAGAACCAGCCCGACAACACATTCTTGATCCTGCAATCTCTTATATGCCCCTAATGACGCCGCATTGATATCGGTTTCAAAAAATACCGGGATATGGAAACGTAACTCAAGATGATGCGCCAAACGCTTTGATTGAGGATCATGACGGATAGCTGAGCCAACACGTCCACCTACACTATCTGAAGGCATAGATAAACCAATCATGGCAATACGAGGATAGTTTTCAAGATAATGTTCAATGCCAATGGTAAATTCGTCAGTATGAATGTTTGCCGAGACAGATAGCAATTCCTCACGGCGTGAAACACAGCCTCCAAAAAGATCATATACAGAATAAGACACTAAATCATTGCCACCTCGGTGGTAGCAGGATAAAACCAAAATCAAAGAAAAATTAGCATTAAAGCAATAAGTGGTTGCAGGACGACCTCCAGCAGTATTTGAAGCCTCTCCTTCAAAAACTTCACCACGCCTTACAAGCTCACTTACGAGCTTATTAATAGTTACCACCGACAAACCGGTCTTAGCCTTAAGCTCAGAGACCGTACAGATCTGTTCTCTATGCAGAACCTCTCGCACAGACTGCAGGTTCTGTTCGCGAATTTGATGACTGAGTATTGTGTTCGTTTGTGATGTAGATAACATAAAGAGGCCCCTTTATAAAACGACTTAATAAAGTAACTTAAATAATATCAAAGAATTATCATTTTTTTTTAAATTTTCATTTTATAAAACATGCGTTAGTCAAAGACAACGAAAATAAAACCTTATATAAAGGGATTTATATCAATATTTTTCACATAAGTATATTTATTTATCTAATTTGAAAAATAGACTAAAAATTTTCTTTTTTTAACTTTGATTTTGTTCTTATAAATACAGACATTGTTATATTTATCAAATGGTTAATTTTATATTAATTAAATTATTTAATAGTTTTTCCATGAAATTCATCCACATACACTAAAAAAAGTTAAATTTGAGCAAAACAGGAAAAGTTCTAAAATTCACAAATGAAAATTTAAATGGAAACTTAGGCCATTTGAAATTTTCTATTAATCAAACACTTGCAAAAGAGAGGAGCTAACTTTGCTTCAAGTCAGATTACACGGCCGCGGAGGCCAGGGTGCCGTCACTACAGCTGAAATGCTGTCCTTGGCAGCCTTCCTGGAAGGCCATTTTGCACAGGCTTTCCCATCTTTCGGTTCAGAGCGCACCGGCGCTCCAGTTGTCGCATACGCACGTATCGATGAAAAAGAGGTCCGTACTCACGAACCTATTCTGGAGCCTGATGTCGTTTTGGTTCAGGACCGCACCCTTTTGAGCGTGGTCGACGTATTCGCAGGCATCAGCCCTAACGGATATGCAATTATCAATACTGAGGAGACTCCTGAACAGGTTGCTCCTGAGCTTTGCAAGAAGTTGCCTGCAGGTCACGTATTGACCTTCCCTGCAACTAAATTTGCTATTCAGGCCATGAAAATGAATAAGCCTGGTGCACCTATGCTTGCATCCTTAGCAGCTGCAACTGACGTTCTCAAACTTGAGTCCGTACAGAAGTCTTTCCAGACT
The DNA here is from genome assembly GCA_963650525.1 of Firmicutes bacterium CAG:534. GTDB lineage: Bacteria > Pseudomonadota > Gammaproteobacteria > Enterobacterales > Succinivibrionaceae > Succinivibrio. The sequence continues at coordinate 5,032 of CAVJLP010000113.1, read as the reverse complement.
CGTTATCCTGGTAAGGTCGGCGATGCCAATGCTGAGGCTGCTGCCCTTTCCTACAATTACTTAAAAGAAGTTATGAAGGGAGCTAAATAATGATCGAGCAGATTGAAGGTTCCTTAGGCGTTGCTAAGGCAGTTGCCCTTTGTCGTCCCGGCGTTGTTTGCGCATACCCTATTTCTCCGCAAACTCACATCGTAGAAAACTTAGGTAAGTTGGTTAAGTCCGGTAAATTACAGGACTGCGACTACTTAAACGTTGAATCCGAATTCGCTGCAATCTCTGTATCCTTAGGTTCAGAGGCTGGTGGTGCACGTACTTATACTGCTACAGCATCTCAGGGCTTGCTTTTCATGTGCGAAGGCGTCTATTCCGCTTCTGGTTTAGGCCTTCCTATTGTTATGACCGTTGCATCACGTGCAATCGGTGGCCCTATCAATATTTGGAACGACCACTCTGATTCACTCTCACAGCGTGATTCTGGCTGGATTCAGCTCTTCTGCGAATCAAATCAGGATGCTGTTGATACTCATATCATGGCATTTAAGATTGCAGAAAAAGTTGGCCTTCCTGTAATGGTATGTATGGACGGCTTCGTTTTGACCCACGCTTTCGAGCGTTTAAGCCTCCCTTCACAGGAACAGGTCGACAAGTTCCTTCCTCCTTATGAGCCTCGCGAGTTCCTGACCCCTAAAGAGCCTATTTCTATGGGCGCTATGGTTGATCCTGATGCCTTCACCGAAGTGCGCTTCTTGCAGCAGCGCAAGATGGCTAAGGCTATCCATGTAATCGAAGAAGTCACCAAGGAATACCGTGAACTTACCGGTTCCAAGTCTGGTGGTTTACTTGACTGCTACAACTGTGAAGGTGCTGACGTTAAGATTGTCCTTATGGGCTCTTCTGTTGGTACTGCAAAGGACGAAGTTGATCGTCTAGCAGCACAGGGTATCAAGGCTGGCGTTATCTCCTTAAAGGCATTCCGTCCTTTCCCTTATGAGGCAATGCGTGAGGCAATTGGCGACTGCAAGAAGGTAGTCTGCGTTGAGCGAGCATTCTCATTTGGTGCTCGCGGCATTTTAGCCCCTGAAGTTAAGCGCGCCATGGAAGGCACTGACTGCGACGTTAAGTCTGCAGTTGCAGGCTTAGGTGGCCGTGCAATCCTTGGTTCTACTATTGGCGGCATTGTTAAGACTGCTTTGGCCGATGGTTTCAAGGATGAAATGACCTGGTTTGACATCAATCCTGCCGTTTTGAACTCCTATACCAAGGACGGCGAGGGTGTCACCTTCCCTGATGGCCCGCTTTCAGAGACTCAGTTAAGAGACTCTGTTAAGTAAGCGCAAACTAGGAGAAGAAAAGAAATGTTAGAAAAAATTAAGTTTTATCAGACTGGTTCCAAGACTGTAGGTAACCGTCTGTTAAATCCTTCCATGCGCTCCAATCAGGCCTCTGTTGATCGTCCCAACTCCCTGATTTCAGGTCACCGTGCCTGCCAAGGCTGTGGTGAAGCTTTAGGCGCTCGTTATGCTATTGACGCAGCAATGCGTGCTACTAACGGTCAGGTAATGATCTCCAACGCCACCGGCTGCTTGGAAGTTTTCTCTACCCCTTATCCTGAATCTGCATGGCGTTTACCTTGGATCCACACTCTGTTTGGTAATGCTGCAGCTGTAGGCTCAGGTCTAGCAGCTGCTGCACAGGTTCGTGCCAAGCGCAATGGCGATACCGTTGTTCCTCGTGTGATTGCACAGGGCGGTGACGGTGGTACCACTGATATCGGTATGGGTTGCCTATCAGGTATGTTCGATCGTAACGACGATGTGCTCTATATCTGCTACGACAACGAAGCATACATGAACACTGGTGTGCAGCGTTCATCTGCAACTCCTCCTTCAGCACGTACTGCAACTACCATGCCTGTCGGTGAAAAGCCGGGCGCAGACTGGGGTCGCGGCAAAGACGTTCCTTTGATTGCCATGGCTCATGGTATTCCTTACGTAGCAACTGCTACCATCGCTGATCTTCGTGATCTCGAGGCTAAGGTTGCCAAGGCAATGACCTTCCACGGTGCTCGTTACATCAACATCTTGGTTCCTTGCCCTCTTGGCTGGGGTCTTAAGAGCTCTGCTCTTACTGTTACCGCTGCCCGTTTGGCAATGGAAACCGGCTTCTTCCCTGTATTCGAGGCTGAGTACGGCAAGATCACTTCCGTACGTAAGATCCAGCAGAAGCAGCCTGTTGAGAACTACCTCAAGATCCAGAAGCGCTATGCTCACGTTGTAAAGAAGGGTGCTGATCCTAACACCCTCGCACGCCTTCAGGCTCTTTGCGACACCAATATCAAGAACTTCGGTCTCTTAGGCGATGACGAACCTCAGCTCAACCCGACCGCAATTGTTGCTTACGAGCGCAGCGAAAGCATCTAAGAGAAGGAGCTAGATAAAAAATGTTGAAAAAATCATTCGCAGTTACCCTTGATCCGGCAACTTCCTTAGAGAACCACACTGGTTCATGGCGTACTACCCGCCCTGTTAATGTGTTCAAGCTTCCTCCCTGCAACAAGCAGTGCCCGGCTGGTGAGAACATTCAGCAGTGGCTTTACTATGCAGCAGAAGGCGACTATGAGCACGCATGGCGCGTTCTCACCGAAGAGAACCCTATGCCTGCATGCATGGGACGTGTTTGCTACCACACCTGTGAAGGCAAGTGCAACCGTGGCTTCTTGGACGAGTCCGTCGGTATTAACTCAGTAGAACGTTTCTTAGGTGACTATGCTTTAGAGCACAAGTTAGCCTTCAAGAAACCTGCCCGTGAAACCGGCAAGAAGATCCTCGTGATCGGTGCTGGTCCTGCAGGTCTGTCTGCAGCCTATCACCTCCGTCGCTTTGGCCACACCGTTCACATCGTTGAGCAGGCTGAAGAGACCGGCGGTATGATGCGCTATGGTATTCCTACCTATCGTTTACCTCGCAACATTCTTGATGCCGAAGTTAAGCGTATTGAGGATATGGGCGTCACCATCGAGTGCGGCCGTAAGGTTGAAGACATCGAAGCTGAGAAGAAGAACGGCGGCTATGACGCAGTTGTCTTAGGCTTGGGTGCTACTATCTCCTCTAACGTTGACATTCCTCAGGGCGATACCAACAACATCCTGAACGCTTTAAAGGTGTTAGGTCAGATTGAGACCACCGGTGAAATCGAAGTTGCACGTAAGGTAGCTGTTTACGGTGGTGGTAATACCGCTGTTGACGTTGCACGTTCACTCCGTCGTTTCGGTGCTGAGCCAGTCATCGTTTACCGTCGTGACCGCGCAAAGATGCGTGCTGCTGCCGAGGAAATGGACGCAGCTATTGCAGAAGGCGTACAGGTTAAATGGTTATCCACCATTACCGGTGCTACCAAGAACTCCCTCAAGATTGAGAAGATGGCCCTAAATGATCAGGGTTATCCTGAGCCTACCGGCGAGTTCGAGGAACTCCCTGCTGACGCAGTTGTTCTTGCCTTAGGTCAGAACGTTGATACCGTTGCCATCGACAAGCTTGACGGCTTGAAGTTTGAGCGTGATGCTCTAGTTGTTGACAGCGAGACTCTCGAGACTACTGTTAAGGGTATTTTTGCTGCAGGCGACTGTGCCACCAGCGATCGTACCGTAACTCACGCTATCGGCATGGGTAAGAATGCAGCTCGTGCTGTTAACTCCTACTTGAAGGGCTCTGTCTATAAGAAGGCAGCTAAGCACGAAGACGCTAAGTTTGAGGATATGCATCCTTGGTACTACTCAGAGGCTCCTAAGATGGTTCGCGCTGAGCTTGAGGTTGCACGTCGTTCCAACTGCTTCGATGAAGTCCAGCATGGCTTGACTGAAGAGAACGCTATCTTCGAGGCCCGTCGTTGCCTATCTTGCGGTAACTGCATGGAGTGCGACAACTGCTACGGTGTCTGCCCTGATAGCGCCATTGTTAAACTTGGTCCTGGTAAGGGATATGAGTTCAACTACGACTACTGCAAGGGTTGTGGTGTTTGTGCTCAAGAGTGTCCTTGCGGCCACATTGCAATGGTTCCTGAGAAGATTTAATCTCTCAAACAGTATACAAAGCGGGGCGAAAGCCCCGTTTTTTTATATATGCTAAAATTAAATCAGGATATAAGTATGGATAAAGACGATAAACAAAGCACGCTTAAGTCCTGCGACAATGTCGAAAAACAAGAAGACCTCAAGGCAGCGGCCATTACCTATGCGGAAGGAGATCTGGCCCCTATTCTTAATGCGCTGACAACTGATGAACGAGCAGAAGCTCTGATCTCCATGGCCAAGCAACAGGGAGTTTATATTCATAAGGATAAAAGACTGCTTGATGAACTTGCAAAATATAATGTAGGAGAGCAGATCCCTGAGGATCTTTATAATGTTATTTCTACTATTCTTGCTTTTAGCTATATTCTGCAGGGAAAAACTCCAGAACGTTTTGTCGATGATAAAAACAATATAAGGATCAGTACCAAGGCCTGAGGTTTTTAGCTATTTTGGTACATGTCCAATTGACTAGTGTCTTATAAAGCGCCATCAGATCACGTTTTTCCCGGTTAAAGAGGCTTTGAAATGTGTTCATTCAAACCGATAGCACGTGAGATCTAAACATCATCAGTAAAGGCATTAGCCGACATAGCAACAATAGGTGCGCTATTGCATAGATGCTCTCTAAGACACGAATGGCTTTCGTTGCTTAATAATGCGCAGACATTGTTTAACTGCTAAGGCTCCATTTTCTGCAACATCTGCTGCAAGACCTGTTATTGAAAATAACTCCTCGACAATTAATTCCATTTAGCTCACTATCCTCAAAATAACTCATGTCAATCTATTCCTCGGTTTTTGAGGCAAAAGCGAAAAACCGTACTGTTAATTTAAGATCTTGCTAAATTAAACATTAAAGAGAACCTTACTTGCCTGCCAATTGGAAAGATGCATATAAAAATTTTTTTTTAAAAGCTTGCGTTTCAAAATTTTCCCTGTATAATAGTTGCCATTCCGAGAGCG
>CAVJLP010000112.1:0-6823 GCA_963650525.1 Firmicutes bacterium CAG:534 | reverse complement strand
ATTGTTATGGCATATCTTTTTACAAGAAGATATGCTTTGTAAGTTGTGAGCTTAAGGAGCAGTAGCTGTTCATTTGAGCAATACGAAGTCATAATATATTTTCCACTTTAATTTTTGCACTTCTTGTTTTCATCAAGGAGCGCATAAAAAAGCGTTATAATTACGTCTGTTAAAAAATTATAGTCTTATCCGTTTTTCGATATTATCTCTTACATTTCTTCAAAAAAATTAGCATGATTTATCTTTGTATAACAAAGAGATAATTGTTCAATTGTCAGGAATGTAGCCTGCTACAATGATGTCTGCAGGAGCACGCAAGAAAGGAGTTGCCGATGTCTAAACAGAATTTTTTCGCCACCTGCCCCAAAGGTCTTGAAAGATTGCTTTTTGATGAGCTTAACGCCATAGGCATGAAGAATGTGCGCGAAACCGTTGCTGGTGTTTCCTTTGAAGGTGAATTTAATGATGGCTTAAAGGCATGTCTGTGGTCCCGTTTTGCATCACGTGTATTGCTTGAGCTCTCAGAATTTGAAGCTCCATCAGATCTTGAGCTGTATATGGGAGCCTTGGGTATTGCCTGGGAAAAATATTTTACTGACAGCGAAACGATAGCAGTTGAGTTTAACGGTACCACCGATGAGATCCGTAATACACAATACGGTGCCCTGAAGGTTAAAGATGCCGTATGCGATCGTCTGCAAAAGTCCTTTGGTGCACGTCCTGATGTCGACCGCGAAAATCCTGATATCCGTATCTATTGCCATCTTGAGCGCAGGGGACGAGCCACCGTTGCCATCGATCTGTCAGGTAAGGCCCTGTTAAAGCGTGAGTATTCCCGTCATACAGGTGTAGCTCCCTTAAAGGAGAACCTTGCCGCAGCCATGGTGGTACGTTCAGGCTATGACGGGCAATGTCTGTTTGATCCTATGTGCGGCTCAGGAACTCTTTTAATTGAAGCTGCCTCCATTGCAACAGATACCGCCCCAGGTCTTAAGCGTAGTAGCTATGGTTTCTTTAAGTTAAAGCAGTTTGATGGTGAGTATTGGCACAGTCTTTTAGAGGAAGCTAGTGCAAGATCCAAGGCAGGCTTTGAGCGTTGCAAGAGCGAAGCTGTTGAAATTATAGGTTTTGACCGTGATGAGGATATGGTTGAGATCTGTAATGACAATTTAAAAAAATCAGGCTTTGATGCTATTGCAAAGGCTCAGATAGGTGATGCGCAGTCTCTTAGCAATCCTTTTGCTGAGGGTAAGAAGATAACCATCGTTACCAATCCTCCCTATGGTAAGAGAATGGGTAACTTCAATGAACTCATCGCTCTTTATACAGCCTTAGGTGATGGCTTTAAGCGTGTTTTTAAGGGAGCACGTGCTGCCGTTATTTCAAGCTCTGCTGAGCTTTTGTCATGCTTAAGACTGCATGCAGACAGGGTATATCACCTCTTCAACGGTGCCCTTGAGTGTCAGTTGCGTGTTTTTGATATCGGCACTAAGGATGAACTTTCTGACAAAGAAGAGCGCAATGCAGAGATCGCAAGGGACTTTGCTAATCGTCTTAAAAAAAATCTAGCTTACATGAAGAAGTGGGCTGCAAATACTCAAACTGATGCCTATCGTATCTATGATGCCGATGTGCCAGAGTATGCTGCTGCAGTTGATTGCTATGGGGATTATTACGTCATTTCGGCCTATGCTCCAAAGGATAAGGTCAATGAGCGCATCCATAAGCGCCGTGTGCTAGATATGATTTCAGCAACAGTTGCTGTAACCGGAGCACCAGGGGCTAATGTCATCCTAAAGAGCCGTGAAATTCAGCACGGCGATGATCAGTATGAGAAGTCTTCGGAGCAGAAAAATGAGTTCATGACGGTACATGAGGGTAATTTGAAATTCCGCGTGAATTTAGAGGACTATTTAGATACCGGTCTGTTCCTAGATGCCCGCATTATTCGTGATAAGATCATGAAAAAGGCAGAGGGTAAGCGCTTTTTAAATCTTTTCTGCTATACAGGATCTGCCACGGTAGCTGCCTGTGTTGGTGGTGCAAGTGAGACCTTGAGCGTGGATATGAGCCGTACCTATCTTGAGTGGGCACGTGAGAATCTTGAGCTTAACGGAATATCTAGGGAGAATAACAGACTGTTGCAGGCTGATGTGCTGTCTTGGATAGCGCAGGATCATCAGGAGAAATTTGATCTTATTTATGTTGATCCTCCTACGTTCTCAAACTCAAAGCGTATGAAGGGTAGCTTTGATGTAAAACGTGATCAGGTGGCACTCTTATCATCTCTTACCCGTTTCTTTGATAAGCAGGGTGAAATTATCTTCTGCAATAACTGCCGTAATTTCAAGCTTGATGAGAGCCTGTCCGATTATGGCTTTGAGGTTGAAGATATCTCAAAGGCTACTCTTCCACGTGATTTTAAGCGCAATGAGAAGATTCATTCCTGCTTCTATCTGCGCTTTGACAAAGAAAAGATGATTAAGGAGCCGCAAAAGCTTGAAGCCGCACCTGCACCTAAGTGGCAGCGTGAGGTGATATCTTTGCACAGGGACAATTCTGAGAGTGCAGAAAAGGTTCCATCAAGTGTTTATGGCAAGGCTGTACGCGGTGGTAAATTCGGTGATCGTAGCTTTAATCATGAGGAGCGCACATCTGACGCCCCATTAAGCTTAAAGCGTGGCCCATCGTTTAACACCATCAGATCTGATCGTAAGGATAATAAGTTTAAGCGAGATGATCGTTTTGATAAAAAACGCAGTGGCTTTGGTGGTAGAGCGCGTTCCTTTGAAGAGCGTGATAGGGGCTCTGATAGAAATTCACGCTATGAAAACAATGCTGGCAGATCCTTTGTTGAAGGCTCAGAAAACCGTCGTTTTGAGCGTGGTGACAGAGTTTTTAATCGCACCGGTCGTAGCAACATGCGTGAGGAGGCTCCAAGAAGCAGCGGCCGTGTCTGGGGACCTGATGGCATTAAGGATATCAAATGAGCCTTATAACTATAATGGGCGCAAGCCTTGCCTATGGTGCTGAGCAATTGCTAGATGGGGCAGATCTTAGTATTGAAGAGCATGATCGCATCTGTCTTGTAGGTCGCAATGGTGCAGGTAAATCAACGCTTTTGAAGGTGATAGCAGGACAGCGTGAGTTAGATGATGGCCGGATGATAACTAAGACCGGACTTAAGATCTCCATGCTGCCTCAGGATCCACCACAGTATGCAAGTGGTACAGCCTACTCCTTAGCAGCCTCAGGACTGCCAATAGTAGGAGATGCGCTCTCAGAGTTTTCTTTAACTGATGATACGCAAAAGCAAATTGAGCTTTCAGCCTTCATTGAAGCTCATGATGGTTGGAGCAAGGATGCAATTGTACGTAAGGTGCTCTCAACTTTAGGCCTTGAGCCTGAGCAGAGTCTAGTAGGTTTATCAGGAGGCTGGAGACGTAAGGCTGCTTTAGCTGCAGCACTGGTATCAGAGCCTGATGTATTGCTTTTAGATGAGCCTACCAACCATCTTGATATTGAAACAATCTCTTGGTTTGAAGAATGGATTGCATCCTTCCCAGGCACCATTATCTTCATAACCCATGATAGAGCCTTTGCCGATGATTGTGCTACTGCCATAGTTGAGCTTGATAGAGGCAAGCTTTATTCCTATCCTGGCTCCTTTAGCAAATACCTAGAGCTTCGTGAAGAGCGCTATCGTATGGAGGATCTTGCCAATAAGGAATTTGACCGAGTTTTAGCAGAGGAGGAGGCTTGGATCCGTCGCGGAGTCAAGGCTCGTCTTGCACGCAATGAAGGGCGCGTACGTGATTTAGAGGAAATGCGCCGTCAGCGTGCGTTGCGTCGTGATCGTCAGGGACGGGCGATCATGCAGATAAACGAGGCAGACAGATCTGGCAATATTGTGTTTGAGCTTCGCGATATCTGTGTAAATTATGAGGGAAAACAGCTAATTAAGCCCTTTAATGCCACGATCATGCGAGGGGATAGAATAGGTATTGTAGGAGCTAATGGCTGTGGCAAGACCACACTCATTTCCATCATCATGGGGCTTTTAAAGCCTGATCATGGCTACGTGCGTACCGGTATGGGGGTTTTGTATCAGTATTTTGATCAGTATCATGAGCAACTCTATCTACAAAAGAGTGTTGCCGATAACGTAGCTGACGGTCACAGTGAAGTCACCATCAATGGCAAGAGCAAGCATGTGATTTCATACCTTGCCTCGTTCCTCTTTACCGGTCGTCGTGCTAGATCTCCTGTATCGGTGCTCTCAGGTGGTGAAAAGAATCGTCTGCTTTTGGCAAAGCTTTTTGCAAGACCATCTAATGTTCTCATCATGGATGAACCTACTAACGATCTTGATCTCGAGACACTCGATCTCCTTGAGGATTTGATTGCAGGCTATCCAGGAACCGTGATTGTGATTTCACATGACAGGCGTTTTATCGATAAGGTTGCAACTGAGACCTGGGTTTTCAATGGCGATGGCACTATTGAGGATATAGTAGGTGGCTGGAGTGATGTGCTTGCCTATTATGCTCGAACTGGTAGAAGCCTCAATCAAAAACCAAAGAACCCTCAGGATGAGAAGAGCTCTAAGGATAAGCCAGAGAAAGCCACTACGAATGAGAGTGTCAAAAAACGTAGCGGTCTTTCTTTTACGCAGCAGCATGAGCTTGAGGCGCTACCTCAGAAGGTGGAAAAGCTTGAGGCGCAAATTATGGCTCTTGATGAAAAGCTTGCCTCACCTGATTTATATAAGTCAGGTCCAAATGAGGCAGTTGCTTTAAACAGGCAAAGAGATGAGCTACAACAGCAGCTTGATGGTCTTTATGAGCGCTGGGAAGAACTTGAGTCCCTAGGAAGCTAAGATGTTTACAAATAGTATTTATGATCTTCATACCCATTCAACTGCATCAGATGGAGCCTTGTCTCCTACAGCTTTGGTGGAGCGGGCTGCATCACGTGGCGTGAAGGTGATGGCGCTTACCGATCACGATTGCGTTTTAGGGGTTACCGAGGCTCAGGCAGCTGGCAAAAGGCTTGGAGTTACAGTTATTGCAGGCTCCGAGCTTTCAACTACATGGAATAATATGCAGATCCATATTGCAGGATTATTCTTAGATATTACTTCACCTGCTCTTGCACAGTATCTTAAGGATCAGCGTGTACGCAGAGTAGAGCGTGCACAGGCTATTGCTGCCAAGCTTGAGCGTCAGGGAATACATAATGCTTATGAAAGAACTCTGGCAATGGCAGGTGAGAATGCCAATATTACCCGTGGCTCCTATGCCCGTTTTCTATTTTCCATAGGACAGGCACAGTCAACCGATGATGCGTTTAATGCATATCTTAAAAAGGGTAAGAGTTGTTATGTCAAAACTTTGTGGCCAGATATTGCAACTGCAGTTGCTACTATCAAGGCTGCAAGTGGCATAGCAGTGCTCGCTCATCCTAAGCGTTATCTTATGACTAATACTAAGTTACGCTTATTAATTGAGGACTTTAAGACAGCAGGTGGTGAGGCCATGGAGGTATGCTCCTGCTCGCAGTCTCCGTCAGAGCGTGATTATCTGGCAAAGCTGTCATTACATTATGAGCTATTGGCATCCTTAGGCTCTGATTTTCATAATGAGGCCTCCTACAGAGATCTAGGATTGGGGCTTGCACTTCCTCCTTTGGTAAATCCTGTATTTAAATGCCCGCAGGCTCAGGCTCTTGGGATAGCTGATTTAGGGCTGTAGCACAGCATTGATAGGCACTGCTTGCATTTTTGTGCAGGCGGTGAAAAACTTAGAAAAATTTGAAACGCCTGATAGTGATCCTATTGTGGGCGGTTTATGCATCAAGAAGCAAAATATGGTAGCAGAATACATTACTATTCATCCCGATAATCCGCAGAAACGTTATATATCATTGGTATGCCAGATCCTAAACAAGGGCGGTGTGGGGGTAATTCCTACAGATTCAGCCTATGCGCTGGTGTGCATGGTGGGACAGAAGAATGCCATCGAGCGCATTGCCAGAATAAGACAGATAAGCAAGACTCATAACTTTACTCTGCTTACCCGTGATCTCTCAGAGCTCTCTGTTTATGCTCATGTAGATAACACCATGTTCCGTCTTATAAAGAACAATATCCCAGGAGCCTACACTTTTATCATGGCTGCAACCAAAGAGGTTCCGCGCCGTCTCATGAATGAAAAGCGTCGTACCATCGGCCTTAGAGTTCCTGACAATGCCATTGTGTCGGCAATCTGTGAGGAATTAAACGAGCCTTTGATGAGCTGTACTTTACTTCTGCCAGGTGAGGAGGAGCCTGAGTCTGATCCGGTATCAATCCATGAAAAGTTGGGCAAATTAGTTGATGTCATCGTCGACGGTGGGGTTGTTGAGCCAAGACCTACAACTGTAATTCGTTTTGATGATGATGGTATGCCTATTGTAAGACGTGTAGGTGCAGGTGATCCCACTCCCTTTGAAAGCTAGAGGTGCTAATGAAGATTGTTAATGCATGTGTAGCCGTAGCTTTTACTTTAGTCCTCTCATCGCCATCTTATGGCGAAGGCTTTGAGGATGGTAAAGGTTATATGGAGGATCTTAGAGCTGCAGATAGTAATGATGATGAAATTGCCGATACTAGGACCATTGAAGAGCTACAGCGTAGCCGTCAGCAGGCATTAGATAAAAACCGGGCGCGTCTTCGTCAGGAGCTACAGCGTTCGGCAGCCTCTGACAAGCAGGCCAAGGCTAAGAGTGATTTAGATAAAATCGATCCAAAGCTTGCTGAGTTTCGCCGTCAGAATGCCAAGCG
>CAVJLP010000111.1:2694-6837 GCA_963650525.1 Firmicutes bacterium CAG:534 | reverse complement strand
TGAGAACATCAAGGAGCATGCTTTAACCACCTCCTTCCGCTATGCCTTCTGATGAAGACTAACCTTCATTAGACATCAAAGCCCTGCATATTAAACGCAGGGCTTTGCGATCTGGTATGGCTTATATGATATGTAGCATCATCGAAGGTACTGCCTACCTGTCGCCAGTTTTCTTTTTACTGATCACTGTCGGGTGTACCTATGCCGAAATAGCAGATTAAAAAAAACTGCAAAGAATAGGTACACTCAGACAGAAGTATTTAAATAGCTTTCCAGCTGCTGAAACGGCACTTGTTAAATTAAAAGCACTTAATTGTGTCTTACAGCCTTAATCTGCACCTTTTTAGCATCAATTATGGTCAAGGTGTACTGTACGTACTTAGAGCCAGCGCCCATGCCGTCGATAAGATCGCTAATTTGAGTTTTATCAAGTTTTAGCACCTCGATTATTTTATCGATGGTTTCTTCAACGCTGGTATTTTCACAGGCCTTTAAAAATGCACGCAGACGTTGCATTTCATCCTTTGAAAGACCACTATCAAAGGGAGCCTCAAAGATCACTGCCGCAAGCTTGCCGTCTTCATTTAAGGATGAAATATCGGTACTGCCATCCTTAGCAGTTAAATAAAAGCCTGAGCCATCAGATAGTGATTTTGCTTCAACCGGGCCTTCATTTAGGGCTGTTGCAAATACAGTAGTAAAGTCTTTTTCAGAGGAGAAAGCATTATCAATCTCTTTTACTACGCGTACCTTTTGAGCTTGTGAATCCTCATAGAAAGAAAAGCCTGCAGAGATAAAGTAATAGCATGCTGCAGCCAAAGCTAGAAGGCGTAAATTTTTACGCATTCTGTCACGCTTTTGGATTTCTTCCTGAGTTAATTCCTTTTTTGCCATGATTTTCCTTAAATTAGCAGTTAGGGCTGATGAACATGATGACAGAGCGGGCTTTTACACGTAGCAGATCGCCTGCAGAGGACTTCTTCATGCTCACGGTGTTCGAAAGTGATGGAATTTCACCTGACTTTTTAGAGGTGTCCACGATCTTAAACCACGGATTTTTAGAGCCTGCAGGGGATGGCGGCAGTTCAATTACCAGATCATCCCACCAAGCGTTCACAAACATATAGATGTAATAGCCAGATGGCTGAGAGTATAAAAGCATGCCTACTGAGTGAGACTGATCAGACCAGTCAGGTTGGAAAGGCTTGACGCCATGCCACTGCAGTGAAGAGTTTCTTAAGGCTCTGTTTAGCATCTGGGTGCCATGAGAGGCATAGCGCTGAGTACCTGCAAAGCTCATACGGCGCATTTTTACCGTAGCCTTGGTAAATTCAAGCATTTCTGCACACTTAGGATCATTTAGGCTATCCCAGTTAAAGTAGGAAATGTCGTTATCCTGACAGTAGGCGTTATTGTTACCTCTTTGGGTTCTTAAAACCTCATCGCCCATGAGGATCATGGGTACACCAAATGACATCATGGTAAGTAGCATGAAATTCTTACACTGACGCAGACGTATGGCATTTACCTCAAGATCACTAGTTTCACCCTCGATGCCGTAGTTTGCAGAGAAGTTGCAGTTACAGCCGTCCATGGAGTTCTCACCGTTCTCCTCATTGCGCTTTTGCGTGTAAGAGACGAGATCCCATAATGTAAAGCCATCATGGCAGGTGATGAAGTTTAAGGATTTTTGTGAATCTACCTTATGCTCGTTATAGATATCAGGCGATCCTAGCATGCGGTTGACAAAGTTATTTACAAGTCCGCAGTCACCACGCATGAAGCAGCGGACATCGTCACGGTAGCGTCCATTCCACTCACGCCATCTTGAGCCTGAAATCTTGCCTAGGGCATACAATCCACCTGCGTCCCAAGGCTCGGCAATAAGCTTGGTGTCAGCTAGGTGATGGTTGGTATCGATATCAAGCAATGTTGGGGACAGTGCCAGCGGTGTTCCGTGCTGATCGCGTGCTAGAATGGCTGCAAGATCAAAGCGGAAGCCGTCAACATGCATCTTATCCTTCCAGAAGGTTAAGGAGTCTAGGATCAGCGCACGTACCACCGGCGAGTTGCCATTGAAGGTATTGCCGCAGCCGGTGTAATTGGTGTAGCGGCCTTCCTCATCTAGGATGTAATAGCTGTCAGTATCATAGCCCTTAAAGCAATAGCAGGGACCACGTTCATCACCCTCTGAGGTGTGGTTGTAGACTACATCTAAGATAACCTCGATATTGTTACGATGCAGTGCTCTTACCATATCGCGGAACTCATTTAAGGGGCCATAGAGGCTCTTGTCAGATGAGTACTGCTCGTGAGGTGCGAAGAAGGAAACTGGTGAATAACCCCAGTAGTTAGGATGCCCAGGCTTTGCATCCTGCTCATCAAACTGATAAACAGGCAAAAGCTCAACTGCGGTGATACCAAGCTCTACAAGATAGGGGATCTTTTTTATAAGACCACGATAGGTACCACGTATGTTCTCAGCAAGTCCTGAGGTCTCCGACGCAGTAAAGCCCTTGACATGCATCTCATAGATGACGCTCTTGCGCATGGATATGCCGGGGCTGATGTCAACACCCCAGTCATAATCATCAATATCTATAACAGCACTTTTGGCACAGGTACGGAAGGTAAATTTGGGATCCTCAAGTCTTTGATAACGCTCAAAGTGCTCGGGGTAGACCACACGTCTTGAATAGGGATCAATTAGCACGGCACCTACTACAACCGTGTCGCGATCGCCTGCTGATGCTAAAGATTCACGTACACGCCAAGCATAGATCTGACCTGCTTCTATACCTAATACCTTTACATGCCAGTAGTAGTTTGAGCGGAAGATATTGCTTTCAAGTACTATCACCTCGGGATCATCATCTGAGGCGTGTTTAAACAGCAATAGCTCTACCGATTTTGCACCAGGGCTCCAGATACAAAAATTAACACCGTCGCTTTCAATGTTAGGGCCTAAATGACGGCTATGGCCTGCAGAGATCACGTGCATTTGTAAATGCCTTTTTCTTTTATAGTTATCGTGAACATCATATATGGTTTATATGATGAAAAAAACGTTTGATCTTGTCGATCATAATGTGCCTATTTTAGGGCATTGTTAGTCACATGTCTTTGTCTGTGTTATGTTTGTAGCTACAAATTGTTAAGTTGAGGTTCAATCCTGAATATGGATCACTCTTTTTTTGCTGCAGGACAGGTGAATACTGTCTCTTTAGATATCGAGGGCAATAGCGCCCGTATTCAAAAAGTATGTGAGGATGCCAAGGCTCAGGGCGTAAAGTTAGTTGCCTTCCCCGAGCTTTGCATTACCGGCTTTGACTGTGGAGATATTATCAATACCCCAGCCTTTATGGCAGAGTCTGCCCGTGCCGTACTTGCACTAAAATACTCACTGCCTGAGGATGTGATTGCAGGTGTCGGTGCCGTAATTGCAGGATCTGACGGCCGTGCCTACGATGCCTATGTGCTAGTACGTAAAAATCAGATCTTAGGTCTGTGTGCCGTAAGCTCCTTTACTGACAGCCGTGATCAGCGTGTAAGAAATTTAACCACCGCAGCTCCTGGGGAATCCTTTATCTTAGGGGCTGAGACCTTTGAGTCAAAGAATCTGTTTGAAGTTGACGGTCTTAAGATAGGTGTCTATTTTACTCCTGCCGATATCCCATCATTAGAAGGCTCAGAGCTTGTTATCGCCCCTGCTGTTGAGCGCTTTGAGCTCTTTGGCAGAAGCCGCCGTGAGGTGTCTGCTGCAGCTTTATCTCTTGTATTAAAGACTACTGTAGTTACCACTTCATTACTTGGCTGTGAAGGTGGCTCAAGCATCTATGATGGTCTAGCTTTAATTGCAGATAACGGCAATCTTGTTGCAAGCTCAAAGAGCCTCTCTTTTGCAAGAGAGCGTCTTTTCACTGTATCTGACGGTCTAAATCCCGAGCTTCCTGAATACGACTGTGCCGTTCGTGCCGTAGCCTTAGGTCTTTATGACTGGATGCTAAAGACCCGTGCTCATGGCTTTGCTTTGTCTCTATCTGGTGGTGCCGACTCAGGTCTTTGTGCAACTGCTGTCTGCTATGGCTTAATTGCCGCACTGCAGGAGCAGGGCTTTGAAACCTTCAAAGCACAGCTTGAGAG
>CAVJLP010000111.1:0-2684 GCA_963650525.1 Firmicutes bacterium CAG:534 | reverse complement strand
CATGCCTCAGGCATTAACCACTGTTTATCAGGGATCAGATGTTTCAGGTAGCATTACCCGTACTGCAGCTAAGGAAGTTGCAACAGGACTTGGTGCCGTGCATTATGAGTGGTCCATTTCACAGCTTGTAAAGGATTACACCGCTGTTGTTAACGGTACTACCCCAGATACTCCGCTATCATGGGAAAAAGATGATCTCACATTGCAAAATATTCAGGCACGCTGCCGTGCCCCTGGCATTTGGATGATCGCCAACCGCTATAACAAGTTGTTGCTTACCACTTGCAACGCCTCTGAAGATGCCGTCGGCTACTGCACCATGGATGGTGATACTGCAGGAGGCCTAGCTCCTATTGGTGATATCTCTAAGAGCAGAATTTTAAAGATCAATCGCTATATTGCTGATCATGGTTTGATTGTCGATGGTGAGGTAAAGCTTAATCTGCCACAGATGGATTACATTGCCAAGCAGGCACCTACTGCTGAGTTAAAGCCAGGTCAGACTGACGAGCGCGATCTCATGCCTTATGTAATTTTAGATAGAATTCATGAGTTGCAGCAGGGCTCCTTGTTTGCACCTAAGCGTATTCTGGATACTCTTGAGGGTGAGTTTAAGGAGTTTAGTCGTGCTGATCTCAAGGAATTTGTGATCCGTTATTACAAGCGCCTGGCAACTGCTCAGTGGAAGCGCGAGCGTGGTGCTAATACCTTCCATATTGAAAAGAATGATTTAAATGCTAAGACCGGCTTTGTCTTCCCGATCCTGTCTGATTGCTTTGCAGGTCTTTTGAAAAACCTTGCCTAAAGGCTTTTAGCTTGTTTTAAAGGTCTCCTTTGCAGGAGGCCTTTTTTTTGCAAGAAAGTGCAGCACAGCATTTATTTTTAAAAAATTGCCCAAAATGTAGGCAAAGTCACAGTAAAATTGTCTCCTTATAAGTTTTTGCTAAGATAAGGCAAATTCTCAAGAAGCGTTTGGGCAAGAAATTAGGTCTTTTTCATGTTTACAACAACCACAACCTTTATCGTATACATATTTGGCATGCTGGTCATAGGTATTATTGCCGCACGCTCAACCTCATCTCTAAGCGATTATGTTTTAGGTGGCAGACGTTTGGGCAAGTTTGTAACTGCCCTCTCAGCAGGTGCCTCAGATATGTCAGGCTGGCTTTTAATGGGATTGCCTGGTGCCTTGTATCTAACAGGACTTTCTGCCTCATGGATTGCTATAGGTTTGACTATCGGACAGTGGTGCAATTTCAAGTTTGTGGCCGCAAGATTGCGCTCTTTTACCGCAAATGCAGCTGATGCTTTAACCCTACCTGACTATTTTTCTGCACGCTTTAACGATAAATACCGTATCACCTCGGTGGTGGCTGCAGTTATCATTCTGATCTTCTTTGTAATTTATTGCGCATCAGGCATGGTCTCAGGTGCCCGTTTGTTTGAGCAGACCTTCGGTATGGATTACACCAATGCCTTGCTAGTTGGCGCTGTATCAACCATTCTCTATGTCTTCATCGGTGGCTTTATCGCAGTAAGCTGGACTGATACGGTGCAGGCCTCACTGATGCTCTTTGCATTAATTCTCACTCCTATCTTTATCTTTACCGAGGCAGGTGGTTTTAACGCAGCAACTTTATTAGTAGATGAGCGTAATCCTGAGCTCTTCTCCTTTATGAAGGGCATATCCTGGGTTGCCATCGTCTCCTTTGCTGGTTGGGGCTTAGGCTATGTAGGTCAGCCACATATTCTCGTGCGCTTCATGGCAGCTAAGAGTGTGCGCGGCATGGGCGGTGCTCGTCGTATCTCCATTACTTGGATGATCCTCTGTCTGCTAGGTGCTGTAATTATCGGTGTATTTGGCAATGCCTTTTCTATGATGCATCCTGAGATTGCCATTGAAAACCCAGAGAAGATCTTTGTGATCATTACTCAGACCTTATTCTCACCTTGGATTGCAGGTATCCTCTTATCAGCAATTTTGGCTGCTATTATGTCAACTCTTTCATGTCAGTTACTGGTGGCATCAACTACCTTAACTGCTGATTTCTACCGTCGACTCTTCCGTCCACATGCCTCTCAGACAGAATTAGTGTGGTGTGGTCGTGGTATGTTGCTTTTAGTTGCAATTATTGCCTTTGTCATTGCATCCGATCCTAATTCAGGAATTCTCTCTTTAGTATCCTATGCTTGGGCAGGCTTTGGTGCCTCCTTTGGTCCTGCAGTGGTGCTCTCCTTGTTCTGGAAGAGAATGAATCTAAAAGGATGCTTGGCAGGTATGTTTGTAGGTGCCGTAGTGGTTATTTTGCAAGAGAACATCAACCTCTTTGGTATCTACTCCTTAGTTCCAGGCTTTATCTGCTCAGCAATTGCTATTGTGATAGTTTCTCTTGTAACTCATGATGGCAAGGATGGCTGTGAGGAGCTATTCTTAAAGCTTGAAAAGCAGTTTTGGGAGGAGGTCAAAGAGCGCTGATTTATTTGAAAAAATTTGTGCGATTTGACGTAATTTACCGATCTTCAAAAATTTGCTGTGATATAGTAAGTTACAGCAAATTGAGAGGATCTGATAATTGAACCCAAATGTTAAGCTTCCTGCTAACGTATTTTGGCGATCGGAGCTAAAGCGCGGTGGCGTTCGCTTCGATCCTAATATCATCGATACGATCGTTAGAAAAGGACTT
>CAVJLP010000110.1:5751-7128 GCA_963650525.1 Firmicutes bacterium CAG:534 | reverse complement strand
CTAGTATCACAGCACTGAGTTAATTACAAAATTCATATTTTTAAAGAGCAAATGCTGATATTAAACCGCTTATTTATGTTTAAATCGACTTATCAACGAAGTAGGAAAGTCGAGTTCAATAAGTATTCGCAAAACTAAAGAGACCGACATTTATCAGAAGTCAACGAGCATATACAAAATGATTTACGCCTACGAAATTGAAAAAGCAGCAGATGGCTTTGTAGCATTAGTACCCGATTTAGACATGCGTACTAAGCCTCAAGCTACTGAGGAACAGGCAGAGGATGTATTAGTTGAAGGTATGTCTGCTTATATAGAAATGGCCTATAGGGCCAAAGGCAACCCCATCCCCTTGCCAGAAACCGACTGCACCGACAAAATGGCCCTGTACATCCCAATTAAGTTACAACTTAGAATTTTGCTCTGGAACACCATGCAAGAAAAACACCTAAAGCAAACTGAGCTGGCTGAACTATTAGGTGTTAGTCGAGTCGTCGTTAATCAGATGATTAACGGCAAAAATGCCGTAAGTGTTGAAAAATATGAAGAAGCCTTGCAGGTATTAGGTAAATTTCCTGATGTCCTGATCTAAGAAGTAATTACTTATGTAGTATCCAGTAATACTAGAGAATAACTAAGATGGCAGTTGGTGTGTACAATTTCGAGATTTCCAAGAGGCTATTACAGAAATCTGGTCTATGGGGATGCTTAGATTGTCTTATTGTTGCTTTAAAAATACATCGCAAATGTGGACTTAAATTTTCTTTGCCCTCTAAAGCTGAAGATGGCAATTATTGTGTCGAAGTACCCTCCTCGGTTTACGAAGAAAGTAAACAGTACTCAAAATAGACCATATAGTTAAACTATTACAATCTGTTCCCAATACAACAAAACAAAGTAAAAGAGATTTCCATGAGAGCAATTGAACTTTTAGCCCCCGCCAAAGATCTTGAGTGCGGCCTTGCAGCAATTGATAGCGGTGCCGATGCCGTTTATATTGGTGGTCCATCATTTGGTGCTAGAGTTAATGCTCCCAATACCCTTGAAGATATAAAAAAGCTGTGTGACTATGCTCATCTATTTAAGGCTCGTATCCATGTAACTATCAATACCATCCTAAACGATGAAGAACTTAAAAAAGCAAGGGAGCTTGCTTTTAAACTCTATGATATTGGCGTTGATGCTCTAATCATTCAAGATCTAGGTCTTTTAAACGGGCCATTGCCTCCTCTTGAATTACATGCATCTACTCAGCAAAACAATGCAGTACCTAGCAAAGTCAAATTTTTAGAGGATGCAGGTTTTTCTCAAGTTGTACTCGCGCGCGAGCTTTCTATAAACGAAATCAAGCAGATCCGAGCTCAAACCAATGTAAAG
>CAVJLP010000110.1:0-5741 GCA_963650525.1 Firmicutes bacterium CAG:534 | reverse complement strand
ATGTAAAGCTTGAAGCTTTTATCCATGGAGCCTTATGCGTGGGCATAAGTGGCAGATGCTATCTTTCGGCAGCCATCACCGGACGCAGTGCCAATCGCGGAGAATGCGCCCAGCTTTGTCGTGTAGCCCAGACCTTAATAGATGAGCAAGGGAATGTGCTCTCCAAGGACAAATATCTGCTCTCAATGAAGGATTTAAACCAAAGCGCTAATATTGAAGAGCTGATAGATGCAGGGATCAGCTCCTTTAAAATAGAAGGAAGACTTAAGGACGTTAATTACGTAAGAAACGTTACCGCCTACTATCGCAGTAAAATTGACGAAATATTAAGTAAAAGATCTGATCTTAGACGAAGCTCCTACGGTCACTCTCTTTACAGCTTTACTCCAGATGTATCAAAAAGCTTCAATCGTGGCTTTACCGAATACAACACACATGAGGTCAAGGATAATTACGCCAATTTTGATGCCCCAGGATTTATCGGTACAAGGATCGGTAAGCTTGTAAAACAGCAAAATCACGATCTCACCTTCAAACTAGTTGATGGCCTTACTCTACACAATGGAGATTCCCTTAATTACTTCAGAAAGGACGGCACCTTAGAAGGCTTTCGTATAAGTACGGTTAAGGATAATGACACCGCTGAAATATTTCAGAGCCTGCCCAAAATAGAGAAAAATACTGATTTTTACCGTTCAAAGGATGCATCTTTTGAGAAATTGCTCAATGGTGATTCATCAAAACGTACCCTAAAGATCAAACTTACATACACAGAAAATGCAAATCAGATCCTTTTAAAGGGGGAAGATGAAACAGGATGCTGTGCTGAGGTTGTAGCAACACTTCCAAACCTGCAAAAGGCAAATGACGTTGAGAAGCTCAAGCAGAATATTCTCTCCAAGCTTGGACGTCTTGGTGGAAGTATCTACGAATTGGATACTATTGAAATAGATCTCAGCTACGAACACTTCGTACCGCAAAGCTTGTTAAATCAGCTCCGCCGCGACCTTATTGAAAAACTGTTTGAAATAAAGACTGCATACCGCCAGCACGTACCTCATGATCATATGAATCTTCCGCAATTGTGTAATGAGGAGAGAGAGCTTGGCTTTGAGGCAAACCTATATAATCTTAGTGCCAAAGATTTTTACAGAACTCACGGCGCAACTAATGTAGTAGACGCATATGAAGCTCAGCTACGCCATGAAGCACAAACAGTACTTACATCAAAACATTGTCTACGTTATTGCTTTGGTATGTGTCCTCTACGTCATAAACGCAAAGCCCCTAATTTATATCTGCTGATAGGTGGAAAAAAATTCAAGCTCCAGTTTGATTGTAAAAACTGCTATATGAAGCTTTATGGACCACTTTGTGATTAATTTACTGCAGTTAAATTTTTAGGAACTTATTTAAACTCAAAAAAAATTAAGAAAAAATTTGACATATGATGAAATTACCAATATAATGCATCCCGTCGGTGATTAGCGCAGCCTGGTAGCGCATCTGTTTTGGGTACAGAGGGTCACAAGTTCGAATCTTGTATCACCGACCATCTCTTTCTAATCATTTCCTCTACTAATTTAATCTCTTAAACCTGCATAAGCTGTTCTTAAATTTTGTATTTTAGTTATACTAATGCAAAGAATTACTCACAACCTATCAAGCCGATGCGAAATAGATCCTGCCTAGGAGCTTTAAAGTGAAGAATTATTTCAGTACTGAACCGCAATTGCCTTTAGGGTTTGATAATTTTGAGGATTTACGTTCATCAAACGCCGTATATGTAGATAAAACAGCACTGATATATGATCTTGCTAAAAACAAGGCTTTCTACTTTCTAGCCCGACCAAGACGATTTGGCAAAACCCTACTTTTAAGTACCATTGCATCTCTTTTTGAAAACAAGCTCTCCTATTTTGATGGCTTAGCTATCAATAAGCTTTGGACTGATGAGCAAAGCTACATTGTGATCAGATTAAATTTTGCTCAAGTCTCATGTCAAAATGGCACTATTGACAATTTTAGAATTAAATTTGAAACCCTATTACGTACTTCTTTAGAAGAAGCTGGTTTTGTATTACCAAAGAAAAATGAAGTAGATACTATCTCATCAAGATTCAAGCAGGCCTTAAATGGAGTACAGAACTCTAAGATCGTGCTTTTAATCGATGAATATGATGCCCCGCTTAATAGTGCATTAAACAATAAGGAACTTTTTGAGCTCATAAGAGCTGAACTAAATGACTTTTATGTGATTATCAAGGAGATAAGTTATTGTTTGCGCTTTCTTTTTATTACCGGGATCTGCAAATATAAAAATTTAAACATCTTCTCTGCAACAAACTTCATTACCGATATCAGCCTCTTTGCAAGATATGGAGAACTCCTAGGCTACACTAAACAGGATCTCTGTGATAATTTTTCTAAGTTTATCACGCACGCATCCAGCATCCTTAATCTCAGTGAACAGGATTGCCTTGAGAGACTTCGCATAAATTACGATGGCAACTGCTTTGATGAGGAGGCTAAGACTCATGTTTATACCCCATGGTCAGTGCTGTCATTTTTTAAATATCCTGAACGCGGATTTAAAAATTATTGGTATACAAGTGGTGGCAACGCCAGCGTACTATTAAATTACATCAAGGATAACAGTCTTAGTGATCCGGGCGTGTTTGTTGATGATCAGGTGATCAAGCTTGATGATCTCGATTCCTGCCAGGAGCTATCTCACATCAATGAGCTCTCTCTTTTAGTACAGACTGGTTATCTTACTATTAAGGACAAGCTCTCTGAGACTCTCTACCTTTTAAGCTACCCCAACCTTGAGGTATCAAATTCACTCTTAAGGCTTTACGGAGATAAGTTTGTCTCCACTAAAATTCAGCGGGGATTATTTCAAAAGTTCTTAAAAGGAGATCCTGATGACATAATCTGCGAGCTTAACTGCATGTTGCTATCCATCCCCTATCATAATTTTAAGATAAAAGACGAGCATGAATTGAATATGCTCATAGGATGCAGTCTAAAATCCTGCGGTCTTCTCGTTGAGCTTGAACATGCTAATGCTCATGGTCGATCCGATATAGAGGTTACCTGCGCAAATCGACTGTTTATTTTAGAGCTAAAATTTGCAAGGCCTGACGATGATGCTGAAAAACTGCTTGCTAATGCCGTAACTCAGATAAATGACAAGCATTATGGCGAACAGTTATCCCCAGATCTTGCCCATATCAAAATGGCCCTAGTATATTCAGCATCTTGCAGGAAAATCATCCTCTCAAAGGTGTTTTAACCTCTATCCTTATCTTAAGGGAGGCAACATTGCTTTTTTAAGCTACTTTTTTTTGCAGATTTGGCAATATGATGGCGATGATCCCCAGCAACGGTAACAGTGAGCTTACCTCAAAAATATAGATGATCGAAGTTCTATCAGCAAGATAACCAAAAAATGCCGAGCCAATTCCTCCTAAGCCAAACATCAGGCCATAGAAGAAACCAGCGATCATGCCTACACGATCAGGAAGCAGATCAGTTGCATAAACAACAATTGAAGCAAAAGCTGACGAAATTATAAAGCCTGAAAAACAGCAGCTTATAATCGTCCCCCAGAGCTCCATGTACGGCACCATAAGAGCAAAGGGGGCGGCGCCGAAAATTGATAACAAGATGACGTATTTGCGGCCTATCTTATCTCCTAAAGCACCACCTATTAAGGTACCTACGGCCACCGATGCCAAAAATGAAAACAGACAGATCTGAGAGAGAGCTATAGATACCTTAAATTTCTCAATTAAAAAGAAGGTAAAGTAATTAGTAACGCAGGCTGTATAGAAATGCTTCGAGAAAACAAGGATCACTAACAAGACTATGCAGATTAGTTTCATACGAGATGAAAGATTGCAGGGAATATAGTTTCTTGCTTTTTTATGAGTAAGCACATACTCAAGATACTGCTTATACCATCTTCCGGCCTTGACAAGCAACATCGCAGCTATCACTGCAGCCACAGCAAATGCACTAATTGCCACCTGACCAAAGGGAAGGACAATAAGCGCTGCTAATAACGGCCCGATTGCCGATCCACTTGAACCACCTACCTGAAAAATAGACTGAGCAAGTGACTTACGCCCTCCTGATGCCAGCTGCACCACACGCGACGCATTAGGATGAAAGAGCGAGGATCCAAAACCAATTAGCATCACTGAAAGCAAAATTACGCTATAGCTTGTTGCTAATGCTAAGAAAACAATTCCTAAAAAGCAAAAGAACATAGCTAGTGCTAAAGCATAGGGACGCGGATGTTTATCAGCATAAAGCCCGGTTAGAGGTTGCAAAATGGATGCAGTCAGCTGATATACCAGGGTAATAATACCGATCTGAGCAAAGCTGAAGGCGAACTTATCCTTCAAAATTGGGTAAATTGACGGAACTACAGACTGGAGCATGTCATTTAAAAGATGAGACATTGAAATGATGATCAGCACTGAAAATACCGTCCCCTCTAAGGGCATGGCAAAAATTGTGCTATTTTTTTTATAAGCATTTGCATTCATATACGCGATCCTAAGCATAATTAGTTTTGAGTGTTATCACTATATCACCAGAACTTTTAATATTTCATCAATATATCTGCATTTTTTATCATATAATCGTCACAATACTTTTATTAAGTTATTAAAAAGCTTACACCTGCGTAAGGAGTAGATACTGTGCTTTTTCCTAACTCTGAATACACCTATTTTCCAAATGCCAAAGCACATAGTAGCTTTCCCTATTTGGTTTTAGAGGTAAATCACGGTGAGATGATCCCAAGTTGCGAGCGCTTTAAGATCATGCATTATCATGAAGATCTGCAATTTATCTATGTTGCAAAAGGCTCAATTGAGGTTTGCAGTCTTATAAAAAAAATTGAGGTTCATCAGGGGGAAGGGCTATATATAAACCGTAACACCATTCATCGTATTACCCAGCGGGATGGTTGCCATTACTTTTGCTTCATTTTTCCAGAAAGCTTTCTTAAATTTTATTTTGCAAGCCCTGCATGCAGCCTAATTGAAAAAATCACCTTAGATAAAAAGACAGAATTTATTTATTTTGCAGCTAAATTCCAAAATAAGCAGACTTGCACCAAAAGCTCTGATTACGATACAGAGATCCTAAAAAAGCTCTCAGCTCTAGTCTGCCTTGAACAAAAGGCTCACAATAAACTCTATGAATATGAGGTACTGGTTACCCTATCAGAAATAGCACTTTTTATGCTAAAGAGCCATACTCTTACTGATACAAACATTGACGATATTCAAGATCAACTCCTAAAGACGCGCATGCAGAAATTTTTAGACTTTATCGCTAGCAATTTCAAGGAGGATTTATCCCTAGAAAAGCTTGCGCAAGCTGCCTTTGTCTCAAAATCACAATGCCTGCGCTGCTTTAAAAAAGCTTTACAAACAACACCTTATAAGTATTTAAATGAATTTAGATTGATGAAAGCCTGCGAGCTGCTAAGAGACAGCACCCTTTCTATAGCTGCCATCGCCGAATCCGTAGGCTTTAAACAGCAAAGCCATTTTGGAGAATGCTTTAAGGAGAAAATGGGAGTTACACCTAGACAATACCGCATGCTAAAGCTTCAATGATGTCAAAAGCGCTAAATTCTTAGGGGGCATAAGTAAGTCTTTAATCATGCATACAAATTTATAATTAAAAAGGTCTCATAAATAAAAAAGACTTAAGAC
>CAVJLP010000109.1:0-7337 GCA_963650525.1 Firmicutes bacterium CAG:534 | reverse complement strand
GGCTATAAGCATTAAAAACCTTGCAGGGGATAAAAATGGGCTACTATTTAAATCCTTCAAATGAAAATTTTGCCAAGATTTTGCGAAACAAGATCTATGTGGACAAGTCCATGCTTATTGCAAGGCTCAATGAATATATTGGCTCTAAGCGTTGTTATTTTTGTATTAGCAGACCAAGGCGCTTTGGCAAATCAACAGCCGCGCAAATGCTTAGTGCATATTACTCAAGATCATGTAAGAGTGACTCTTTATTTTCAAAGCTAAAGCTTTCATCCTGCAAAAGCTATGCTGAACATCTTAATTGCTATAACACCATTGTGTTAAATATTGCAGATGAAATCAGCGTGGCAGATTTTAATGTTAAGAGGATGATAGCCAATATAAATGAGCTGATCCTATCAGAGCTTTTGGAGCAATATCATGATATTGAGTCTTATAAAACCAAAAGGCTCGATCTTGTTTTTGATGAAATCTTTAATAAAACAGGGATCGGTTTTGTTTTCATTATTGACGAGTGGGATTGTATTTTACGTGAGCGCAAGGAAGATAAGCAGGGGCTTGCGGATTATTTAACGTATCTTAAGTTTCTTTTAAAGGATAAGGCTTATGTTGCGCTTTCCTATATGACTGGAATTTTGCCTATCAAGAAATATGGTAACGAAAGTGCGCTAAACATGTTTTTTGAGTATTCCATGGTCGATCCTTATATTTATGCGCCATTTATTGGCTTTACTGAGGATGAAGTGAGGGGACTTTGTCATCAATTTAAGCTTGATTTTTTTAAGATGCAGCGTTGGTATGATGGCTACTCTTTTGAGGATGAACCTCATATTTATAATCCAAATTCTGTTGTAAGTGCGCTTGAAGAGCACAGATTTAAGAGTTACTGGACTAAAACTGAGACCTATGAAAGTCTGCGCCGTTACATAGTGATGAACTTTGATGGATTAAGGGATACTATCGTAAGACTTATTGCTGGAGATAGAATCGAGGTTGATGTCTCAAGCTTTCAAAATGATCTTTATTCTTTTACCTCTAAAGATGACGTGCTCTCATTGCTAGTGCATCTAGGATATCTTGCACAAGATATATCTAAAACGAAAGCTAATGACGACAAGATAGTTGTGCATATTCCAAATTATGAAATAGAGCGTGCCTTTATCGATACGCTTAAAGATAGCTATGAGTATGCAGGAATTTATGCATTAATTCAGCACTCTAAGGAGCTTTTAAATCACATTTTTGCTTGTGATGAAAAAAGTGTTGCCATGGCCTTTGATGAGGCTCATGAGACCTATACTTCAATTTTAAAATATAACGATGAAAACTCGTTATGCTGTGTGGTAACTTTATCCTTGCTATTAGGCTCACAGGAGCTATATACGGTGCATAGGGAAATACCTGCAGGAAAGGGCTTTGCAGATCTTGTGTATCTACCTAAGCCATTTGTGGATAAGCCTGCACTTTTAATTGAGCTTAAGCAAAATTTAAGTGCGCAAGCTGCTATAGAGCAAATCAAGGAGCGGCGTTACACCAATTTCTTTAGGGACTATAAAGGTGAGGTGCTGCTAGTAGGCATCAATTATTCAAAGCAAAGCAAGTGTCATCAATGTGTTATTGAAAGGTGGCACTCTTAGCGTTTACCTGTGTTTTTAATCATTTTATCTCACCTAGATTATTCGTATAGAATCTTTTGATATCTCTTGGTAGGGATGTCTTAGATCTTGGCTTAACACAAGTCTTCTTTCAAGCTATTCATTGCTTGCGTATCCATCTTGTAAGTTTCATTTTTTTTATAAAAAATTTTCAAATGAAACAAATAACGTGATCAAATTTGCAAATTTATATTTAATTAACATTTCAAAATTGAGTGCGCTGTTTAAAAAAATTATGATGCCATTTAGATACATAAGAATACCTATATCTATATGTATCTATTTGTGACAATCTCCGTTCTATGACGGTAAGGAACACGACATGGATCCTGCAGTAATCACCTTAGCAGTACTAGGTGCAGTCGCTTTTCTCTTCATTACCGAAATTATTCCTATGGCAGTTACGGCATTATGCGCAACTGTGACCTTGGGTCTTTTTGGGGTGCTTGAACCAAAAGAAGTCTTTTCTGGTTTTTCAAATTCAACCGTTGTTCTATTTGGAGGAATGTTTGTCGTAGGCGCGGCCATGATGGATACCGGACTTGCTCAGACCATTGGTAGGTTTGTGGTGAAAAAGGTTGGAATGCGTGAGCGGCCCTTGATGGTAGCCTTGATGCTCGTAACTATATTTATGTCAGCCTTTGCATCAAATACGGGATCGGTTGCCTGCCTCATGCCAATGGTTATTGGCATCTGTGTGTCAGCCAAGCTTCCTTCAGCACCACTGCTTATGGCACTTGCGGTTGCGGCCAATACAGGTTGTAACCTTACCATGGTCGGTACTCCACCTAACATGCTGGCTAATGCAGCCTTAGAGAATGCAGGATTTGAATCCTTCGGATTCTTTGAGTTTGCCATTGTTGGTGGACCATTGTGTATTGCCGCCATGCTCTATACCGTTTTAATTGCGCCTAAGATTTTACCTAAGGAGCAGGCTAAGATGATGGGCGTTGCCGACATGGAGATCCCTGAGGGAAATATTAGAGGGCAGATCCAATCATTAATTATTCTTGCGATCGTGGTTGCAGGTCTTATTATCGGTATTCCTGGAGTTTCTCCGTCGATGGTGGCTATGATAGGTGCACTTTTGTGTGTGCTTACTAAGACCATTTCTGAAAAGCAGGCCTTTGATGGCATTGATTGGGTAACTATTTTCCTATTTTCCGGAATGCTCCCCTTAGCAACAGCACTAGATAAGACAGGGGCTGGAAAGATGATTGCTGATCTTGTTGTATCAAGCATGGGCGAGAGGCCCTCTGAAATGATGATCATGGCGGTGCTCTTCTTGCTTGCATGTGGTTTGACGCAGTTTATGCCTAATACTGCAACTGCAGCCTTGTTAATTCCCATTGGCCTTTCTATTTCAAAAAGTTTAGGGGTATCTCCTCTTGCAACTACTATGGCCATTACCATTGCTGCATCTTCATCCTTTGCAACTCCTGTGGCAACGCCTCCTAATACTTTAATTTTAGGGCCATCAAATATGCACTTTAAGCATTATGTAATTTTTGGTCTGCCTCTATGTCTCATATCCTTTATAGTCTGCGTGATTATTATTCCTGTGGCATGGCCGTTCCGTTAGCAAAAAAAATGTGAGATTAGCCCTGATCTATTGTTTTTTAAAGAAATTTTTTCAGGGCTTTTTGTTATACTCAAGCTATGATTATTTGAGAGCCTTCATTAAGGATTAAAAGCATGATCTCTCTTTCTATATTGCAAAAACTAGATCCTGAATTATTCGCCTTTTTTGAAAAGGAGATGGAGCATCAGCATTCATCGTTATCCTTCATTCCAGATGAGAATTCTACAACTCCCTTATGTGCCGCCATCATGGGGAATGTGCTCGTTAATTCTGTAGGTAAGGTTTCATATTCACGTGCTGAAGGTTTGGAGGCACTTACTGCCGATCGTATCTGTCGCTTGTTTGGGGCAGAGCATGCCAATATTCGTACCTTGAATATTGAGGCCGCATCCCGTGTAGTGTTTCAAGCGCTAACTAAGCGTGGCGATGTAGTTATGTCCTTAGATCTGCGCAAAAAGGAGCATTGCAATAGTGAAAATTTGGTTTTCCGTTTTGTAAACTTCGGTGTTGATCCTAAAAAACAAGAGCTTAACTACGATGAAGTTGAAAAGACAGCCAAGGAATGTAAACCTCACTTAATTATTCTCTCTCCTGTTAATTATCCGCAGGATATCGACTATGCACGTCTTGCAAAAATAGCTAAGGATGTGGGAGCACTGCTTTGGTGCGATATATCCCAGACTGCAGGCTTAATTGCAGCAGGGCGTCTATCATCTCCTGTGCCTTATGCAGATGTTGTCACCTTTACTGTACATGGAGCTATGCAAGGACCGCAGTGCTCGGTGATTTTATCTAAGGATGAATTAGGTGGTGCCATTGATAGAGCTGTGATGACCTCAGGCCATATTGGGCTTTTGACTGCACAGCTATCAGCTCTTTCTGCTCGCGTCCATGAAATGGGAACTGATTTATACAAGGATTATTCTGATGCTGTTATCGAAAACGCCAAGGCACTAGAGCAGGGACTTCGTGAAGGGGGAATGACCATTATTGGCCCTGGTACCCAGTCACACTTTGTGATGATCGATATGAAGAATACTGCGGTGTCTGCGCGTGGAGCACAGGAGTTATTAGCAGATTGCAATGTAGGGGTGCGTTATGCAACAGTTTGTACCTCTGATCCGCAGGTAAAGTTTGACTCAGTACGTTTCTCGGTGCTTTCAGCAACTACTCGCGGACTTAAGCCTAAGGATTTACAAAAGGCTGGTATTAGCATCGCGCAATATCTAAAGTCTCCAGATGAAGAGCATGCCAAATTGCTGTCATCAACTGTTGCCTCTTTGACTTGTACCTTGCCGTTCTTTGCAAAAAAATGGCTTCCAGAAGGAGTTAAAAGTGACAATTCCTTCTTTGATAAGGAGCACGGACAAGCTTGATTAAAAAGGCTTTTTTAGAGGCTGATAGATTTTCGGTGGCGCCTATGGTCGACGTCACCAATTCAGCATTTAGACGCGCGGCGAGGCTATATACCTCCCGCGCAATGCTTTATACAGAAATGATTGCAGCTGATGCCATCACTCATGGCAAATTACAGCTTCTAGATTTTACTGATGTTGAGACGCCCATTACCTTGCAATTAGGCGGAAGTGATCCCAAGGGATTGGCCTTTGCGGCCAAATGTGGTGAACGCGCAGGCTTTGATGTCATTAATTTAAATGCCGGCTGTCCATCTGATAAGGTGCAGTCAGGTGCTTTTGGCGCAGTCATGATGAAAGATCCTAAGCATCTTGCAGAATGTTTTAAAGCAATGGCAGATGCAGTATCAATTCCGGTGACGGTTAAAACTAGGATCGGTGTAGATGATCTTGATAGTGTGGATTTTACTCACGAGCTTATCGGGACTATTTATGAGGCAGGTTGCACTCACGTGATTGTGCATGCTAGAAAATGCTGGTTAAACGGCCTCTCTCCTAAGGAAAATAGAAGTGTTCCGCCGCTTGATTATGAGCGCGTGTGGAATTTAAAGAGCATTTTCCCAGATCTTGCCATTACCATAAACGGCGGTATTGTCACTATTGAAGATTGTCTTATGCATCTGTCTCATGTTGATGGAGTGATGCTTGGAAGAGCTTGCATTGATGATCCTTATATCATGGCCTTTGTTGATAAGGAGATCTTCGGTGTTGATGTGGCAGTTCAAAGCCGTGAGCAGATTTTTGAAAAAGCCTGTGCTTTATGCTCTGAGTATGAGCAAGAGGGGAACAGGTTTAGACATATGGGACAGCATTTTCTAAATCTTTTTAACGGTGTACCTATGTCACGCCGCTACCGTCGTTTCCTATCTGAAAATTTAGGAAAGGATAACGGAGCGGAGATATTAAAAAAAGCCTATGCTCAAATGAACATGGCCTAGATTTAAAATAAGGCCAAGCTTATTTTTATATTTGGAGCTTAAGTAAGATGGAGCTTTCATTAAAATCCAGTTTTACCTTAAATAACGGCGTGAAAATGCCAATTTTGGGACTGGGCGTTTTTAATTGCCCACAGGGTGATATTACCGTTAATGCAGTCAAGTCTGCGCTACAGTGTGGTTACAGAATGATAGATACTGCGCGCGTGTACTCAAATGAGAAAAGCGTAGGTGAAGGTATTCGCGCCTCAGGTGTTGCAAGAAATGAGATCTTTGTAACCACCAAGCTTTGGAAAACTGATTATCAGGATCCGCGTAATGGTCTTAAGAATTCGCTACAGCGGCTTGGGCTTGATTATGTGGATCTTTTCCTATTGCACTGGCCCTTTGAGGGCTATGCTGAGGCCTATGGTGTTTTAGAGGAACTGCAGCGTGAAGGTTTGTGTCGCGCCATTGGCGTTTCCAATTTCAAGATCCATCACTTAGAGACGCTTTTATCTGGGGGCGCATCAGTTCCTCAGGTAAATCAGATGGAGATCCATCCTGCCAATACTGAGGAGCACCTTACAAACTGGTGCCGCGAGAAAAATATTTTGGTTGAGGCTTACTCTCCTTTAGGAGGTGCAGGACGGCTACTCATTGATGATCCGCGTTTGGTTGGTATGTGCGAGTATTACCATAAAAAGCCTGCCCAGATCATATTGCGCTGGGATCTTCAAAGAGGAGTGGCGGTGATCCCCAAGTCTGTAAGGGCAGAGCGCATTAAGGAAAACAGTGAGCTTTTTGACTTTGAATTATCTCAAGGCGATCTGGCAACTATTTCTGATATGAACAGTGATGACCGACGCAATTATGATCCTGATAAGATAAACTCTCGCCCATCCTGGATGGAGCCTAAGCTTACAGATTAAAAGCTTGGCAAACAAATAGTTAACAAAAAAAACGGGGCATGAAAGCTCCGTTTTTGTTAACAGAGATGCTTGCAATCAGGGTCTGATAAAGTCTGACAGTATTTTTCCGCCTTTGACCTGAATTGCAGTCATGCCGGCGTTTTTTATCCCCTGAAGACCGACATTGGTATCTTCAAATACCACGCAGTCACTAGGCTTTACTCCAATGCGTTGTGCAGCAATTAAATAGGTATCAGGTGCAGGTTTGCAGTTTTGTACCTGATCAGAGCTGACGATAGTACCAACCATATCTAAAAGACCATGACGCTTTAAGAGCTCGCGAGTTTCTGGAAGCTGGGATCCGGTTGCAACGGCTATCTTCAAGCCCTGTGCATATCCATCTTTTAGGTAACGGGCAATGTCATCAAAAAGTGGTACATCCTGCATGTATTTTTCAATATAAAGCTGTGTTTTACGTTTGGCGGTGCTTTCAGGATCGATATCAGTTCTGCCTGCAGCCTCACACATCATGGCACAGATCTTTGATGACTTGATCCCACCTACGCTTAGGATGTATTCATAGGTCATAGCAGGCATGGAAAGTGATGCTAAGATCTCATTCCAAGCCTTGAGGTGATAGGGCTCTGAGTCGATAAGAGTCCCATCTAAATCAAAAATTAGTGCCTTGAAGTTATTGAATATATCGTTGTCATTAATCATTTGTGGATATGATCCTTGCTTCGCGTTCAAGCTCTTTTACAAGCTCAGGTGAAATATGATCTGGGGTATCATCAAGCCAGTCGTGCGGATCAAGACTTTGCAGATTGCCGTCTTGATCGCGTAGTACCACCCTTGCTAAC
>CAVJLP010000108.1:0-7357 GCA_963650525.1 Firmicutes bacterium CAG:534 | reverse complement strand
TTAGAAAACATCCAATTTCAGCCTTTGTAAGTTGCCTAGTGTAGCGAGCTCTTACATCTTTATCATTTATAGGATACTGCAAGTTTTCGCAGTAGTTATCAGCAAGCGTTTTTCCGTAAACTCCAGCCATTCTTTCAAAGCCTTGATTGAGCTGTGCTAAACGTGTAGTGATTTTTTGACGACGATCTGTTGCTTTGTCAAGATTTATATAGAACTTAAGCATGGCTAACTCTTTATGTTATAGAAAATTCAGCATGCTATTTTAGGATAGACTAGTATTCGATTTTCAAATTAGTTTAGACAAAAAGTCTTTTTTGGCTTCAGATCACAGTAGTTGAAAGTATAACGAGAGTAAGCCGTGGTTTTACAAAAATTTTGAGGACAACAAAAAAGTGACACTGTGTGATGTCGATGAGATTTGTAGGAATGTATTTGTAAACTAAAGAAGGCGCCTTAAGGCGCCTTCAAGACAAACTGCTAAGAGAAATTACTTAGCGATAGGATCTTTTTTCTCCATGGACTTGATGAGTTCAAGAACCTTGTTAGAGTAGCCGATTTCGTTGTCGTACCAAGAAACGAGCTTGACGAAATGATCGTTCAAAGCAATACCAGCCTTCTCATCGAAGATGGAGGTGTGGGTATTGTTGAGGATGTCTGATGAAACGATAGCTTCGTCAGTGTAATCCATAACACCCTTCATAGGACCAGCAACTGCTTCCTTAACAGCGTTGCAGATCTCTTCATAGGTAGCAGGCTTCTCAAGGGTGCAGGTTAAGTCAACAACAGAAACGTCCAAAGTAGGAACACGGATTGACATACCGGTCAACTTGCCGTTCAAGGAAGGAATAACCTTACCAACAGCCTTAGCAGCACCAGTTGATGAAGGGATGATGTTGCCAGCTGCACCACGGCCGCCACGCCAATCCTTCATTGAAGGACCGTCAACAGTACGCTGAGTTGCGGTGGTGGAGTGAACAGTAGTCATCAAACCTTCCTTGATGCCAAACTTGTCGTGGATAACCTTAGCCAAAGGAGCTAAGCAGTTGGTGGTGCAGGATGCGTTGGAAACGATGTCCTGACCTGCATAGGTGTCGTCGTTAACGCCAACAACGAACATAGGAGTTGCATCCTTAGAAGGAGCAGACATAACAACACGCTTTGCACCAGCGGTGATGTGCTTACGAGCAAGCTCGTCAGTTAAGAAGAAACCAGTTGACTCAACAACGTAGTCAGCACCGATGTCGCCCCACTTCAAATTAGCAGGATCCTTCTCAGCGGTGATACGGATGGTATTGCCATTGACGATCAAGTTGCCGTCTTTGACTTCAACCTTACCCTGGAAAGGGCCGTGCATGGTGTCGTAGCGGAGCATGTAGCTCATGTACTCAGGAGGAAGCAAGTCATTGATGCCAACAACCTGAATGCCGAGCTCAGGACGAGCAACGGAAGCACGGAAAACGAAACGGCCAATACGGCCAAAGCCGTTAATACCAACTTTAATAGTCATAGAAAATTCACCTGTTTTATAAAAAAGTGACGTTTATTTAAACGCCACTAATTTACTCCAAATTATGAAAAAAAGTCAAGGTACTAAACATTTTTTGTGCAATGGTTTCCATGGCCCAATACCGCATTAGGTAAGCGTTTGTTAATTTTTACCTACAGTTTGTTAATTGTGAGAGTACATATTGTGAAAAAATATTTCATTGTCTAATAACTGTGAAAATTTTGTGCACTGAGTGGTTACAGGGAATTGTTTGTTAATAGGGCTACTGAAGGGCAGACATGAGCATAGTCGTATGGTCACGGACCGGGGCGTATGTTTTCTAATAGCTCAATATTCTTATGCTTTTGTGCGTTAGCTCTACATTCTGCCTTTTAAAATGCGTACTTTAAAACGAAATCACAATTTTAGATCCCGTATAATCCTACTATTAGGGAGTAAATTAAACTCTTTTGACATGGTACATGCAGTTCAATACATATAAAACAGATGTTTGTACAGGTGATTAAATTAGCAGTTGTGGTTTTTAGCCTCAGGTATTGATGCTAAAAATACTGTTTTATTAACGTCTGCAGATGTCTTCGTGTTTATTGACTAATATCACTTAAGGTTTAATTAAATCCTAAAATTCAAGTTATGAAAATTTACTTTGATAACGATTACATCTTGTAGCTTAATTCTCGAAAAGCAGAGCTAAGCAGAAGTTTAACGTTATCTTAGAAGAAAAAACTTAGGCAGCTATAAACAGGCAATTTAAGGTAGAAGAAGAGTAAATTTGGCTAATTACTAATAAGCAAATTGGAGCTCTTTTATACTTGCATATAACACATGGATATACAAAAACTAGCAGATGAAGCCCAGATCGGTACCTCTTATATAGATGTAACTGGAAAGGAAGTGGTAATAAGTCCTAGGTGTCGTGAGGATACGTTAAGACTTATGGGCTGGCCTCTTGATGATGAGCATGCAGTAAAGGAACTCAAGCAAAGGCGTGAGCAAAAACAGTGTGATGAGATGCTTGAGGCAGTCACTGTTTTAAATGATGATGATTTTCCTTTCATCTATATTAAAACCCGTGCAGATATCAGAGAGACTGCGGCTATCACTACGACACTTGAGCTTGAGGATGGTACCCGCATAACAGAGGCTAGGCCACTTGAAGAAATTGAGATTGCCTCTTATTTCTTTATCGAAGACTTAAAAAAGGATGGTAAAGGTGCAGGCAAAGCCGCATCTCAAAGATGTTCTAGTGCAACCTTTAAGGGAAATTTCGATAACGTTTCCTTGCAGGATAATTTAATTGAATATGATAAGCGTCGTCTGATCTTACCTCGTGAAGTTTTTTCAAAGATCCCTTATGGCTATCATCATTTTTCCTGCGTAGTAACTGATGGCTATAGGATCTTTAACTCCCGTCGTATGCTTCTAATTAAAGCTCCATCAAAGACCTATATGCCAGAGAGCTTAATAAAAGAGGGTAGCTTAGAAAGGATTAAAGCAGATCTTTTAAAAGAGCAAGCTCAATTACTACCATCAAGTTCTGTTGCAGAGGAACGATATCCATCGTTAATTTCTAAGGAAAGAAACTTTGACGCTTTATTAAAAGAAAACACCAATGTTCAAAGCATAAAAGGCAATTCAAAAAAAGAACTGCTTAAAAAAAGTGAGCTAGCCTGTAAAAAGGAGTCTTCTTTAGATAACGAAACTTCCTTTGGTGATATTGCGTCTGTAAAGATAGCCAACAAACTTGATTTAAATACTGATACCAAAAAGGTCTGGGGTGTTTCCATTCAGCTTTATGCTCTGCGCTCTAAAAAGAACTGGGGTATAGGTGATTTTGAGGATTTAAAGGATCTGCTACCTGAGATTGCCAAAAAGGGAGGCCACTTTGTAGGACTTAACCCCTTGCATGCAGGATATCCGGCATCTCCCGATCCTACCAATTGCTCGCCATACT
This sequence comes from Firmicutes bacterium CAG:534, assembly GCA_963650525.1. GTDB lineage: Bacteria > Pseudomonadota > Gammaproteobacteria > Enterobacterales > Succinivibrionaceae > Succinivibrio. The sequence continues at coordinate 3,896 of CAVJLP010000108.1, read as the reverse complement.
CTCCAGCATCACGCCTATTTTTAAATATTGCTTATATCAGCGTGCCTAGTGTGCCTGAGTATCTAAGCTGTAAAGAAGCCTGCGCCGAGGTAGCAAGTGAGGAGTTTAAGCGCAAGGTAAAGGCCTTACGTGAGCGGGAGTATGTCGACTGGCATGGAGTATTAGAGCTTAAATTAAAAGTATTAAGACTTATCTTTAAGCACATGCATGTTGATGATAAGCGCTCAAATCGTGGCCGTAAGTTCTTAGCATTTATCGAGCAGGGTGGTGATAACCTTTTAAATATGGCAACCTATGGGGCAATCCAGGAGGAGCTATTTAATCAAGGTATTGATGCTTCAGGCTGGCAGGCCTTCCCACGAGAGCTATCTCACTGCAACTCCCCTTTTGTTGAGGTTTGGCGTAATGAACACTCAGAGCTAGTGCGCTTTTATTGCTATTTACAGTTCTTAGCCCAAGAGCAGCTAGATGCAGCTTTTGAAAAGGGACGTGAGGCGCATATGGCTGTAGGTATTTATAGAGATTTGGCTGTGGGTGTGTCTGCAGGCTCCTGTGACGTGTGGGGCGATCTTGACAAGATCTACAGAACTGAGGCTTCAGTAGGCGCTCCTCCAGATCCTTTGGGGCCTCAAGGACAGGTATGGGGCTTGGTGCCGATGGATCCGGTTGCTTTAAAAGATACAGCCTATGATGTCATGATCAAGCTCTACCGCTCTAATATGCAAAGCTGTGGCGCCTTAAGAATTGATCATGCTGCAGGCTTAAATAGACTTTGGTGGGTAAGAGATGGGCATAAGGCCTCAGAGGGGGCGTATGTCAAATCCAATATGCATGATTTATTAGGAATTATCTGCTTAGAGAGTCATCGTAATCATTGCATGATCATTGCCGAGGATTTAGGTACCATCCCACAGGAGCTTAGGGACGCTTTATCAAAATGTGGTGCACTTTCTTATAAGATCTTCTTATACGAGCGAGCAGGAGATGGTGGCTTTATAGCACCTAATGATTATCCACGCACGGCGATGGCTGCCTTGACTACTCATGATATGCCAACTCTTAAGGGCTGGTGGAACTGTCTTGATTTAAAGGAAGGTATCAAGATGGGGATCTACACTAAAGAGCAGTCTGAGGCTTTAGAGAAGGATAGGGAGAATGCCAAAAAGCGTATGTTTGATAGCATGCGATATTTCAATACCCTGTTGCCAAGTGTAGCTCATGATCCTGACAAAGTTGTATTCTCTGATGATCTAGTGCTCTCCATGCAGCAGCACTTTTGCTCAACCAACGCCTTACTTTGCTCATCACAACTTGAGGATTGGTGTCAAGTTGAGAAACCCGTCAATGTTCCAGGAACGATGCGTGAGTATCCTAACTGGAGACGCAAGCTTAATAAAGATTTAGATGAAATTTTTAGCGATGACAGTGTTAAAAGATTAACCACTGCCATGACCAAAGCCCGTGAAGGCTGATTTAGGAGATATATAAATGTTAATAGACGAATTAAATGCAGCCCACTTAACTAAGCCTTTTGAGGCCTTGGGTTTACAGCCTATGCAGGAGGGCGGTTTTATCCTGCGTGCCTATTTACCGGGAGCTCGTCATATTGAAGCACTGTTATTAAAGGACAATAAGTCCTTAGGTGCTATGGATGAGGTAAGTGGAGGACTTTTTGAAAAGAAGCTACCTAATCTAAAATCCCCAGTGCACTATAAGTTTAAGGTAGCCTATGATGAGGCCGAGGTTGAGGTAATCGATCCTTATCAGTTCCGTGATGAGGCCTTCTATGGTCTCTCCACCATGAACGAGACTCCAGCCAATATCTACAAGACCATGGGCGCACAGCTAATTGAGGTTGAGGTCGATGGCGTAAAAGTTAAGGGCGTCAAGTTTGTAGTCTATGCACCATCAGCAACATGCGTATCGGTTATCGGTGATTTTAACTATTGGGATGGCCGTCGTCATCCTATGGCTCGCTCCATGATGGGCAATTGGGTATTATTCGTGCCTAATATTGGCGTGGGCATGCGCTATAAGTTTGAAATTAAAGATCCCAACGGTAATAGACTGCCACATAAGGCCGATCCTGTAGGATTCTGTCATGAGCAGTATCCGTCCTTTGCATCTATCGTTACTGATCAAAAATCCTATAAATGGAATGATACTAAATGGCAGCGTTCTCAGGCTGGTGATAAGTTAAAGCGTCCGGTGACTATTTATGAGTTGCACTTAGGCTCTTGGAAGCACAATGAATCTGACAAGCCTCTAACTTACAGAGAGCTTGCCAATGATTTGACAAAATACGTCAAGGATATGGGTTATACCCATGTAGAGCTCATGCCGGTGATGGAGCATCCTTTTACCGGATCATGGGGCTATCAGCCAACAGGTCTTTTTGCTCCGACTTCACGCTATGGTACTCCTGATGATTTCAAGTTCTTTGTAGATACTCTGCATCAAAATAACATCGGCGTTATTTTAGACTGGGTTCCTGCTCATTTCCCAACTGATGCCTTTGGTCTTGCTCGCTTTGATGGTACCTGCGTCTATGAGTATGAAGATCCTCGTCGTGGCTGGCATCCTGACTGGAACTCCTTAATCTATGATTTCGGCCGTGATACTGTACGTCGTTTCTTAATTGCATCGGCCTTGATCTGGCTTGATTACTACCATATCGATGGTTTGCGTGTGGATGCCGTAGCCTCTATGCTCTATTGGGACTATTCTCGTAAGGAAGGTGAGTGGGTACCTAATGTTGATGGTGGTAACATCAACTATGAAGCAGTTTCCTTCTTAAAGTGGTTTAACGAAGAGGTCTATAGAAACTTCCCTAATGCCATGACTATCGCTGAGGAATCAACAGCCTTTACCGGAGTTTCCCGTCCTACCTATACCGGTGGCTTAGGCTTTGGCTTTAAGTGGAACATGGGCTGGATGCATGATTCACTTGAGTACATGTCAACCGATCCTTTCTTTAGAAAGTATCATCATGGTGAGATGTCTTTCTCCATGATCTACCACTACAATGAAAACTTCATCCTCTCTATCTCCCACGATGAAGTAACTCATGGTAAACACAGTCTTTTATATAAGATGCCTGGGGATGAGTGGCAGCAGGCTGCAAATTTAAGAGCATATTTAGGCTTCCAGTATGCCCATCCTGGCAAGAAGTTAAACTTCATGGGATCAGAATTTGGTCAAGGCTCTGAGTGGAACGTTGATGCTCAGCTTGACTGGTGGCTTTTAAAGTATGAAAAGCATCAGGGAATTCAGAAGCTGGTACGTGATCTCAACAAGCTTTATGTTGAGGATCCTTGCCTTTGGAGAAATGACTATGATCCTAAGTGCTTCCAGTGGCTTGATGTATCCGATGCTGAGCACTCAATCTTTGCCATGATGAGATCTCTGCCTGATGCTGACGATGAGATCATCGCAATCTCTAATATGACTCCGGTGCCTTATATGGCCTATCGTTTAGGAGTTCCAAAGCCAGGTCAGTACAAGGTGGTATTAAATACCGATGCTAAGCGTTACTGGGGTAGTGGCTATGATACTACTACAGAGAATATTGAGGCCTCTAATATCTCCTGGCAGAATCAGTATCACTCTATAGTACTTGATCTGCCTCCTCTGGCTACAGTCTTCATTAAGAGAGTGAAGGCTGAGGCTCCTGCTGTTGCTAAGGTTGTAACTAAGGCAACTAAGAATAGCAAGGGGGGTAAAGCAAAGATTAAGAAGTAAGTCTACTTATTCCTCGTTAATCTTGGAAAAAGCCTGAGAGAACTTGAGCGTTGGTATAAAACGACAGCATCAGAGACAATTTGGTGCTGTTGTTGTTTTAGGTTCTATTAGGTTTTCTGGGGAATTCTGAAAATCCCAGAAATTTTTTCTAATTT
>CAVJLP010000107.1:1790-7425 GCA_963650525.1 Firmicutes bacterium CAG:534 | reverse complement strand
CGTGTAAAGGCATTTTCAACCATCTCGGTGTAGACTCTTTTAAATTCATCTACGTCATTTGCTTTACACCCAGAAAAATCAAGATGCACAACAGGATATGTTTTATCATCCCACAGCTTTTCAATAGCTAGTCCCTTAAAGTCTCTTAGCCCGTATTTAAATAATGACTCAAAGGTGCTTATAAGTAAGGTCTTACCAAAACGTCTTGGACGAGAGAGAAAATAATATTCTTCTGAGATTGCTAATTCATAGATTTGTGCTGTTTTATCAACATAAATCATCTCATTAGCACGTAGCGCATGAAAACCATCTAGCCCATGAGGAAGATATTTGAAATCATCACTGGTCATTAGTTTATTTTTCATCTATCTACCTCTTTTAAACGCCCTTTAAGATTACAAATCTAATATGCTGATATTTTAGCTTTTTTAGCTATTTTTTGTCTTAAGACTATCTCTATCTTTTGCTCATCAAATTAAAGATATCAGAGCTCATCTTTGATCAAGCTCCCAATCTTAATGAAAATACAGACAAATCCCTGCATAAAAGCTCCGTTCTATTCTTTGTCGTAAGCGATCTGCGCTAGAATGCAAGACATTATCTGGGTGCGTTTTTGTATCAGTTCTCACATTTATATTGCTTAAAGTCAAAGACAATGCTGACGTTAATATTAATGTTGAGATTTTAACTATAAAAGAGAAGATTGTTATGAGCATTAGTCGTTCACTATCCGTCAAATCCAAGCTTATTTGCGGATTCTTATTAGTGATCCTGCTTACCTGCGTAATATCTGTAACCGCCATTTTAGGTGTTAATAAGAATAAGCAAGTTGCAGATGAGGTTAACGTCCAGCTAACGCAGGAGTACACCAAACTCCAGACAGTAATTGCGGATATGAATAATTTCCGCTCGCAGGTCTTCTCCTACAATACAGCACTTACAAATTTCACCAAGGAATCAGCGCAGACAACCGATGAGCTTATTGCAAAGCTCTATGAGGATATCGCAGCCCTTGAGAACAGCTCACACAGCGAGGATGTTGAGATCATCAAAAACGAAATCACCATGTTCCTTAAGGCCTATAGTGATGAGATGTATCCCTGCCTTTCCAAAGGCTATAGCGTTGATGCCCGTAAAATTTTCTCTGAAAAGGTTTACCCTGCAATCGATGCCTCAGAAAAAGTCCTAACCAAGTTATCCAATATCAATCTTGAAACAGTTAAGACTGATGTGCACTCCCTTGCAAGTATCACCCCCATCATCGTGATCGCATCTATTACCGGTGCCGTGATCCTAATTGGTATTCTCATTGCAATTTACCTGTCATCAAGCTTCATATCTGCCTTAAAGTATGCAGTAAACGAGGCCTCCTTCCTAGCAAAGGGTGATCTCTCACGCAACATTGAAACCACACGTCAAGATGAATTTGGCGAGCTTATTACAGCACTTGCAAATGTCCGCAATCAGCTCTCTGAATCCATAAGCACTGTTAAAAAGGTCTCAGATCACCTGCATGAGACCATGCAACTTATTAACGATGCCTCCAAGGAAATGGGTGAAAGTGCTCAGAACTCTCAAAATCATTCCTTAACAGTTGCCGCAGCTGCTGACGAAATGGTGTCTACCACTGCAGATATTGCGAAAAACTGCGAGGTGGCTGCCAAAACTGCCAATGCTACCGACTCCATCACCCAAGATGGCGTAAGCAAGGTACAAAATGCTCTCAACGGTTTGCATATCCAAGTTGATAAAACCAAGAAGGATGCCGATCAGGTTCAGGCTCTAGTTGAACAGGCCCATAAGGTTGGTACCATCGTTGAGACCATCGATGATATTGCCAATCAGACCAACCTGCTAGCCCTCAATGCTGCTATTGAAGCAGCCCGTGCAGGTGAGGCTGGTAAGGGCTTTGCAGTTGTTGCCGATGAGGTCCGTGCGCTAGCATCGCGTACCTCAAGCTCAACTCAGGAGATCACTAAGATGGTCAACCAGATCCAAAATGATGCCAACAATGCAAACTCCGCCATGCAAAGCTCTCTTGCCAACATGGGATCACTTGCAGAGGAGACCAGTACCATTGAAGAGCTTTTGCATAATATTTCATCTGAAGTATCCTCAGTTAACACTCAGATAACCCAGATTGCAACAGCTGCAGAGGAGCAAACTACAGCCACCTCTGAGATTTCAACCAACATGCACGATATCACCACTTCATCAGAATCCCTCTCTGAGCATGCAGTTGATATAGCAGCCCAGATCACTGAATCGGTAGATGAGATCCAAGAGCTAGTATCCATCGTCAACAAATTCAAGATCTAATTAGCATCTTGGCAAAAGACCTCCTGATGGAGGTCTTTTTGTAATAGCAGAAGTCACCTGCATATTCTCAGGATCTGCCATTACAGGGAATGTAGAGCATCATATACACTCTGCGCAAGCTCATCTGAAAAGCCTGGCACCTTCTTGATCTCATCAACGCCTGCTCGCATGAGCTCACGCATGCCTCCAAAGGTTTGTAACAGAGCCTTACGACGCTTAGGCCCAATACCTTGTATTTCCTCAAGTGGTGAATGCGTACGCGCTTTAAGACGGCGGCCCCTATGCCCGGTAATTGCAAAGCGATGGGATTCATCACGAATATGCAACACTAACTGTAAGGCAGGATCTTCTAAAGAGAGGTGATACTGCTCATGAGTATAGCCTCGAATTAAAGTTTCAAGGCCCTCCTTGCGCCCCTCGCCCTTGGCAACTGCAACCAACAGTGGAGCTTTGACAGTGGTATTTGCAAAAAGCTCTGCCACCACCTCTTCTGCCTGATGTAGCTGTCCCCTACCACCATCGATAAAGACGATATCAGGAACACTGGCCTCCTCAGGGCAGCGAAAGCGTCGGCTTAAGACCTGATGCATAGCCGCGAAGTCATCTCCTGGGGTAATGCCTTCAATATTAAAGCGACGATAACGCTGCTTATCAGGCCCCTCTCGGTTAAAGGATACACAGGAGGCTACCGTAAGCTCACCTTGAGTATGGGAGATATCGAAGCACTCCATATGCTGTACATCAGAGATCTTTAACAGTTGCTCAAGACCATCAATACGATTTTTGGCTGTAACTGCCGATGCAAGCTTGGCATTTAATGAAACCTTGGCGTTTTCAAGTGCGAGCTTTAGGTATTTTGCCCGCTCAGTTCTGACGTTGCATAGGATCTTGATATCTCTGTCTGATACCTTTTTTAAGGCATCCTGCAATGGCGCAACGTTCCAGCTGTCAGGTAAAGAAGTGATTATCTCTTTTGGGTACATCTGCCCGCGCTGATCGGACAGATAGAACTGGGTTAAAAAAGCATCCAGCACATCATTTTCATCCTCCGTCACACTAAGCTTTGGGTAATAGGAGCGAGTACCGATAATGCGGCCATGGCGAATAAAGAGCACATGCACACAGGACATGCCCTCCTTTACAATTGATGCGGCCACATCGATATCAAACATCAGATCACCTGAGATAGAGTTTTGCTCCTGAACCTTTCTAAGAGCTAACACCTGATCGCGAATGACTGCAGCCTCCTCAAATTTAAGCTCAGATGAGAGCTGCTCCATACGACTGCGCAGTGACTGCAGTAGCTCTTGATCCTGCCCCTTTAAAAACATGCGCACATTTTCAACCTGAGATCTATAGTTCTCCTCCTGAGATGGAGTCATGGACACACAGGGAGCAAGGCACTTTCCAATCTGCGCCATAAGACATGGGCGGGATCGGTGCTCATAGACATTGTCAGCACACTGCCTTATAGGAAACAGCTTCTGCATGAGTTTTAAGCTTTCACGTACAGCCGATACATCAGGATATGGCCCAAAATAATCCCCTATTTTGCGTCTGGCACCACGGTGGAAGAACAGACCAGGATGCTTATCCTTAGTCAAAAGCAAATAAGGATAGCTCTTATCATCACGTAGCAGTATGTTGTAGTGAGGCTGGTATTTTTTAATAAGCTCGTTCTCTAAGATCAAAGCTTCAGCCTCAGAGAAGGTTACAGTAAATTCAATATGATGAATATGCCTGATAAGTGCGGCAGTCTTAGCTCCTACCTGCTTTAGAAAATAAGATGAAAGACGTTTTTTGAGATCGGCGGCCTTTCCCACATAAATAACCGTCTGCTCATCTGAATACATGCGATAGGAGCCAGGTCTATTAGGCACTGTTTTTAAAAAGCTTTTGTAATCAAAGGTAATGTCAGGCATGTCGGTAAAGAGTAAGAAAGCCAGTTGAAAAAAAAGGGTGTCCTAAGACACCCTGAATTATAACTTAAGGAGTAAATATTTTTAGAAAGCAGGGATCACTGCACCTTCATACTTCTTGATGATGAAGTCAGATACTTCTTTAGAATTCAAGACCTCAGCAAGCTTCTTAACACCAGGCTTATCCTGAGACTTTTCAGAGGCTACCAAAACGTTTACATAAGGAGAATCCTTATCTTCAATGAAGATAGCATCCTTCAGCGGATTAAGGCCGGCACCGATTGCAAAGTTGGTGTTAATCACAGCAAGGTCAACCTCATCTAAAGAACGGGGAAGCTGGGCTGCCTCAAGCTCCTTGAAGTTAAGCTTCTTAGGATTATCCTTGATATCTAGGGTAGTAGAGGTAATTGAGGTGGGATCATTTAAGGTAATGAGACCTGCCTTCTGTAAAAGCAACAGAGCACGGCCACCATTGGTAGGATCGTTAGGAATTGATACCAAACCACCTTCCTTGATATCGTTGTAGTTCTTCAAGGTCTTGGAATATAGAGCGATAGGCTCAATATGTACACCTGCTACCTTCTTTAAGGTAAGGTTGTGCTCCTTGTTGAAGGAATCCAGATAAGGAATGTGCTGGAAATAGTTGGCATCAAGCTGACCATCATCAGTTGCTAAATTTGGCTGAACATAGTCATTGAACTCAACAATCTTTAAATCATAGCCATCCTTGGCCAAAATAGGCTTAACAAATTCTAGGATCTCGGCATGAGGGACAGGGGTTGCACCTACAGTTACTGTCTCGTTAGCATTAGCATTAAAAGAGAACAAAGAAGCACCTAAGGCTAGTGCACCTGCAAAAACTGAAAGCTTATTCATTTTTATCTCCAATACGTAAATATCTTACGTTAAAGCTCATATTATCAATATATTGCAAGGATTTTTAACAGTCCTCCTTGCAAACTATGGTTATAGCTTAAAACAATTTTTCTTATTTGTGAAGTAGTTTTTTTATAATTCTATTCTTATGAATAAAAATAGTGCTTAAGCTTAGTCATTCATTTACGCAAACATGTTCCACTTAACGTAACTTTGCTCATTTATTAGAGATTGTTAGAACTCATTGAAAAACTTACATTACAAACAAAGTACAATAGCACCTCACATAACAAGGAGCATGCAATGTCAGATAATCTTTGCGGGATCACCCGAGTCCCCTATTACCCAGAGCTTGAGCTTTTTGCCCCCTCAGACGATCAAAATTCCATAACTGCACTGACACTATCCTATCTTCTGTATTGGTATTCACAAAAATCGACCTTCCCTTTTAATGCAAGACAACACCTAGTACCTGACTTTATGACATAAACTACCCCAAAACACCCCGGGAGCCCTTGTGG
>CAVJLP010000107.1:0-1780 GCA_963650525.1 Firmicutes bacterium CAG:534 | reverse complement strand
ATTGGTATTCACAAAAATCGACCTTCCCTTTTAATGCAAGACAACACCTAGTACAGCTATCGCGCACGCTAAGACGTGATCAAAATGAGATTGAAAAGGCACTCTATCATCTGACAGAACTTCATATCCTTGATAAAAAAGAGCATCGTTTTGAAACTAACAGTGATGATCCAAATAAAAGATATAAAACTGACGTGTTCTATATCTTAAACTTTCACACTCTAGGTGATCTGCTTAAAGAGAATGGTCTAAATGTTCCACAGAAGGTCTTACGCCTTGCAGCCGACGACAGCTTTGATCTACTCTCCTATCTCTCTCCAAGAAGGCTCCCTGTAATTCAAGGACTTTTAGGCATGATCAAAGGCGATGAGTATGATGAAGCAACTTTTGACTGTGCCCAAATCTTATGTGGGATATGTAAAGAAACAGATCTGGAACCATTTTCCTATAAGGCACTAGCACCTGGTTGGCACATGCTAGTACAGCCACCAGCTGAGAGTTACGATATAGCCCCAAGATGGCAACGAGCAGGTGAGCGCTCAATTGATGTAGATCTTACAGATGGCTCGTTCTTTGTACCCGATGGAAATTATTTTGGAACCGAAGAGCATCACCTGTGGCATACCACTAAGAAGGTGGAGCCTAGGATCTTAGGTGCCGCGCTCTATCTTGCGGTAGCAGCTAACTCAAAGGATATTCATTTTGTATCTGAGCTTTCTGTTATAGAGCTTACTCCTGCCTTTAAACTCCTAAAAAGACTTACAGGAAAAATAGGCCGTCTTGATGATGCCTACTTTGATAATCTTGAAATTTACGGGGAAGAACTTGCTGCAGAGCGCCAGCGTTATCAAGAGCTTATTGACTCGATGCAATAAAAAACGGGAACTTTTACTTCATTCCCGTTTTACACTTTGATTTTTGCTTGCCTAGATTTTAACAATTAGGCGATAGTGATCTGTCTGCCCTTTTGTAACTGTTGCTTCTTAAGCACTACAGTAAGTTTGCAATCTTCAAAGGTTGCGCTGATAGCCTCTGCATCGGCATCCTGGAAACGGAAGGAACGCTCATAAGTGCCACTTTGACGCTCACGGATCAAATAGGTACCAGTGGTATTATCATCTGATCCCAAGTTCTGACCATCGCTGTCTTCACCCTCAGAGATCTTCTTTTCTTCCTGAGCATGATGTGCTGCACTAACAGTTAAAACACCTTCCTCAAAATTCAGGTTGATATCTTCCTTCTTAGTACCAGGAAGATCTGCCTCAAGCACATAGCAATTGCCCATGTCCCTTACATCAACCTCAAAGTTTGCTTCCTTAGCAGCACGACCAGTAAAATCGAAATCTGACAAAGGACGATTAAAGATATCAAAAATAGTAGGAGCGCTATTTCTTGAACTATTTAAAAAAGCCATAATCAATCTCCTTAAATTCTTTTACCTTGTTTTCTCTTCTGATGCTATACATGTAGATAGCCCTAAGAAATTTAAAGAGCCCTTCCAAAAAAAATCTTCAATTACCTATCTGCATGAATGATCCTTTTTATACATCCTGCTATAGTATTTAGGTTAGGAATAGCAATATCAAAGATAAACAACGTATATAGTTCTACCTATAGGAGATATATATGGTCGCCCAAAAACTTGACTATAGATCTTTAAAGGGACTTCCTGTAGCTAGTACCTACATTGATGAAATCATCGAGCAAAATCTTTACTACGTTGACAAGACTCCTTATATCAAAAAGATATTTAAAGAAGACACCTCCAAGGTATTACTCA
>CAVJLP010000106.1:0-7471 GCA_963650525.1 Firmicutes bacterium CAG:534 | reverse complement strand
CTCTAGACAGAGGTGATCCAGAGGATCCGCAGGATAAGTTAAACCAAGCATATGATGTGCAACATCCTAAGGAAATTGCCCGTCTGAAATTCCCCAAGGATGGCTCCTATACTAAAGAGCAGTTTATCTTGGATATGAAGCTTTTGGGCATGGATAATGCTCAAGATTACCTGTCAAAATAGCAACACAGACTAGGAGACAGCAATGGACAGATTAAAATTTCTTTTTTCAACTCTATTGCTTGTCTCATTATCTTTTGGTGCTCTTGCCGATCCTGAAATTAAGAGCAAGCCATCCTCAGGCATCAGTCTTAAAAGCTCTCAGAGTACTTCAACTTTAAAACTTAACAGCAAAGGGCGTCCTAATGTTGCGCAAAGGCAGAGCATTGTAATTTTAGGTGGTAAAAGCAGGCAGTGTGTTACCGAGAATGACGGTACTGTTCATTGCAGTGTGGGGCCCGATGATGAAGGAGATTGAGCCCTTAAAAACTTAAAACCCCACTTATTTCAACACATTTTCCACAATAAATTAGCATAGGTGGGGGAAGGTGATTTCTATGCTATTGCTTGATTTTTCTATAAATTCTAAAATTTTTGTTTAAAAAACAGCTGTCTTTGAGAAAGGGCTTTTTCCTGCGCTCATCTAAGGTATGGTAGCTTTTTTATAAAGTGAAAAGATCAGGCTGTGGTTTTAGCATTTCCAAACTTTGTGGGGCTGGTTTAGTTTCTGACTTACTTTTTTGATGAGAGGCTAAGCTAAGAATTACTTAAAAAGAGATGCCCTAATACGTAAGTTTTGGCTTTTATTTCACCATCGTTTAACATTGTGTTAAAAATTGGATGGACCTTAAATATATTTTTCGATGTGTAGTTTCCCACAAGGAGAGTACTTATTGATCTCGTTATAGCAAGTATTAATTGTGGAAAGATTGGAGAGAGGCTTAAAAAACACAGGAGCGTGTAGCTCCTGAGTTCTTGAGAGTTTAAAAGAGTAGTAGCAGGGCAATACCTAGCAATACGCGGTAGATAACAAAGACAGTCATACCTGATTTTGAGATATAACGCATAAACCAGTGAATGACTGCTAGGGCTATAACAAAGGATAAGCCTCCGCCAATTAGCATATCTGACCAGCTAGCTCCTGATAACTCTGGGTGCTTATAGAGCTTTAGGCACTCTAAAAGTCCTGATGCCATGATGATGGGGATAGAGAGGAGGAAGGAGAATCTTGCAGAAGCCTCAGCCTTAAGCCCTAAAAAAAGTCCTGCAGTAAGCGTGATACCTGAGCGTGAGGTGCCTGGGATCAAAGACAAAGCCTGAGCACAGCCTATGAGCAGAGCCTGAGGAATTGACATGGAGCGTAGCGAATCGGCGCGCTGTCCCTCAATAGTATCGATATTACGCCAGATCTTATGACGATTAAAATATGATGCCACTCCCAAAAGCAGACCAAAACCAATCGTGGTGCAGGCGATGACCTCAGTACTTCTTAAGGTGGTGCTTATATAGTGCTCAAAAAGAATGCCGCATACACCAGCAGGGATTGTTGCCAAAATTATGCACCAGCCTATGCGGGCAACTGGAGTCATCTTGCGTGTAACTAGTGACTCGCAGGTATAGGTTGTGATCTTAACTAGATCTGAGAGGTAGTAGAGCACTACCGCAAGCAAAGTGCCGATGTGGACTGCAACATCAAAACCTATACCCTGATCAGGCCAGCCTAAAAGCTGTGAGGGCAAAATCAGGTGGGCACTTGAGGATACCGGGAGAAATTCAGTTAGCCCCTGAATAATAGCAAGTACGGTAATTTGAAGAATGGTCATAGTAATAATAGTCTTAGGCAACATCTGCCATGAAAAAAGATGGGTGAATTTTAGGACAACTTTCTTAGGAATTGAATAGGAATATTCATGCCAAGCTCTAATGACTTCTACGGTTTGAATTTTTAAAAAGCCAGTGCTGAAATTTTACATGAAATTTTTGTAGTAACTGTGCGCAACTGTGTGCCTTTTTTGCGAGATTGATTGCGGTTTTCTCGAAAATATTCTGAAATAATATGAAGATAATACTATTACTACTTTTCTGTTTTGGAACGCAATATGTCCGAAGAAGCACTGAAATTACGCTATCTGCGCGAGCTCTCCAAGGATTTCCCTAATCGCTATGCGGTTATCACCGAAATTATCAATCTGCAAGCCATCTTGAATCTGCCCAAAGGTACTGAGCATTTTGTCTCGGATGTTCATGGTGAATATGAGGCCTTTGTGCAGATTGTAAATAACTGCTCGGGGGTGATCCGTGATAAGGTTAATCTGCTATTTACCAGGATGTCAGATGAGCAAAAAAATGAGCTTTGCACGCTTATCTATTACCCAAAGCAGGTCCTTGAACGCTCTACTCGGGCAATTGACGGGGATAGTGAGTGGTTCAGGGCTATCTTAAAAGATTTAATTGTTCTTGCAACTTACCTTTCCTCAAAGTACACGCGATCTAAGGTACGTAAGGCACTACCACATGAATTTCGCTTCGTAATTGACGAGCTGATGCATGCTAAGGAAGATGAGGTACATACCCGTGCCATCTATCACCGCCGCATTTTAGATAGTGTAATTGATACCGGATCTGCAGGAGCCTTTATTGAAGCGTTGTGTACGCTGGTAAAACGTCTGGCTGTAGACAGGTTGCATATCGTTGGTGATATCTTTGATAGAGGTGCCTCTCCTGATAAGGTGCTCGATCTCATGATGAGCCATCATAATCTTGATATACAGTGGGGCAATCATGATGTGCTGTGGATGGGAGCTGCCTGCGGCTCACCTGCCTGCTGTGCTATTGCCGTAAGAAATAACGTCAGGTATAAGAATTTCCAGCTTTTAGAGCGCGGCTATGGCATTTCATTGCGCAAGCTTGCAATGTTTGCCGATAAGTTCTATGCCCAAGATGATGGCATTTCTCCTATGGAGAAGGCAATTTCAGTTATAGCAATCAAGCTACACGAGCAGATCATCCGCCGTCATCCTGAGTACTGTCTGCAAAACCGTCTTATTTTAGATCACGTAGATGCCAAGTGCGGTGTGGTGGTAATAGATGGGCGTGAGTGGACGCTTACTACCCATGACTTCCCAACTTTAAGTGAGGGGAACTCCTGTAAGCTTACCCCTGAGGAGCAGGAGGTAGTTGACGATCTGGTGCTGTCCTTTAAGGATTCAACACGCCTTAAGAAACATATTTCCTTTATCTATTCTCACGGCTCAATGTACCGGATCTGTAATGGCAATCTGCTCTTTCACGGCTGTATTCCCTTTAAGGCCGACGGTACCTTTGAAAAGCTACTTTGTAATGGCGAATACCTCTCAGGCAAAGCTTACCTTGACTATTGTGACAAGCGTGCGCGCGAGGCCTTCAGTAAGGGCACCAATGACAGCCTCGATTTTATGTGGTATCTTTGGTGCGGTGAGAAATCACCGCTGTCAGGACGTGTGGTCAAGACTTTCGAGCATGCCTTTGTCAAGGAAAAAGAGGCCTCAGAGGAGCCGCGTAATCCTTATTACTCACTGTATTACTCAGAGGAGATCTGCAAACTTATACTGCGCGAGTTCGGCCTAAATCCTGGAAACGGTCATATCATCAATGGTCATACTCCGGTAAAGGTGAAGGAAGGTGAGAGTGCCATTCGCGGTAATGGCAAGCTACTCGTAATCGATGGTGGTTTCTCCCGTCCCTATCACAGGGTAACTGGTATTGCAGGCTATACGCTTATCTATAATTCGCATAATTTAAGACTTAAAGCGCACAGCTCCTTTACCTCCATTGAGGATGCAATTGCTAATAATACCGATATCCTCTCTGAGGAGATCATGGTTGAAACCTTCCCTCACAGAAGGCCTGTTGCCGATACTGATGACGGCTCGGTGATAAGAGATCAGATAGCAGATTTAAAAATGTTACTAGATTTCTTTAATTCAGGTGCGATCCTAGAGAGCAGTAGCAACGCGCATTAGGAAAACTGTCTGAAATTTAAGATCTAAGATTAAGTTATCCTTAACAAAAATAGAAGCCGATCGTAATGATCGGCTTTTTCTTGCCTTTTCAATAAATTAAGTTAGTATAGGCTAACTTTTTTGAATATCAATAAATAAACCCACTTAATAAACAGAGTTAATAAAGTACTGATTTTAAAGCGCATATATAAGCTGTTTGATGCTTACCATACAAAAATATCTTACATAATAGTTAAAATGAAAATTGTTTTCTTGTATAATCCACGGCGCTGATGAAAGCAGCAAAGTTTTTAATAGAGCCTCTAAATACAGGCTTGTTAATCTCGGAGTATTCAAATGGAATCTAAAGAGCAATGGCGCGGTTTCCGCGGCACCCACTGGTTGGATGATATCAACGTAAGAGACTTCATTCAGCACAACTACACCGCCTTTGATGGCGATGAATCTTTCTTGGCAGGTCCTACCGAAGCAACTTCCAAGCTTTGGGATAAGCTACAGGAACTACAGAAGAAAGAGCGTGCACAAGGTGGCGTGCTCGATATGGAGACTGAGGTTGTATCAGGTCTTACAGCCTATGGCCCAGGCTACATTGATGATTCCATGAAGGAACTTGAAAAGGTTGTAGGTCTGCAGACTGATAAGCCTTTGAAGCGTGCTTTCATGCCATATGGTGGTATCAAGATGGCTGAAGAGGCCTGCACCAACTATGGCTATACTCCCAATCCTAAATTCCACAAGATCTTCAACGAGTATCACAAGACTCACAATCAGGGCGTATTTGATGTTTACACCCCTGAAATCCGTGCTGCTCGTAAGAACAAGATCATCACCGGTCTTCCTGATACCTATGGCCGTGGCCGTATCGTTGGTGACTATCGCCGTGTCGCCCTCTATGGTATCGATCACTTAATTGCCAAGAAGAAAGAAGATCTAGCTAACTGCGGTTGCGGTGTCATGACTGACGACATCATCCGTCAGCGTGAGGAGCTTGCCGATCAGATCAAGGCTCTAAATGGTATGAAGGCTATGGCTGCCTCCTATGGCTTTGATATTTCACAGCCTGCTAACAACGCACGTGAGGCTGTACAGTGGTTGTACTTTGGCTATTTAGCTGCCATTAAGACCCAGAATGGCGCTGCCATGTCTGTAGGTCGTGTTTCAACCTTCTTAGACATCTACATCGAGCGTGATATCAAGGAAGGCACCTTAAATGAGTCTGAGGCTCAGGAGCTTATCGATCAGCTGGTCATGAAGCTGCGTATGGTCAAGTTTGCTCGTATTCCTTCATACAACCAGCTCTTCTCAGGCGATCCGGTCTGGGCTACCTTAGAGGTTGCAGGCTTAGGTCAGGACGGCCGTCACATGGTCACCAAGAATGACTACCGCTTCTTGCACACCCTTGAGAACATGGGCCCTTCCCCTGAGCCTAACTTAACCGTTCTCTATTCTAAGCGTCTTCCGGATAACTTCCGTCGCTATGCATCCCACATCAGTGTGGTCTCCTCATCAATTCAGTATGAGAACGACGATGTAATGCGTCCTGTCTGGGGTGATGATTACTCCATCTGCTGCTGCGTATCTGCTACTCAGACCGGTAAGGAAATGCAGTTCTTCGGTGCCCGTGCCAACCTTGCTAAGGCTATGCTCTATGCAATCAACGGTGGTATCGATGAGAAGACCTTCGTTCAGGTAGGTCCTGCCTACAGACCTATCACCTCTGAGTATTTAGATTACAAAGAGTTAATCGCCAAGTATGATGTCATGCTCGACTGGCTTGCCGATATCTATGTCAACGTCTTAAACCTCATTCAGTATATGCACGACAAGTACTACTATGAGGCAGCTGAGATGGCCTTGATTGATACCGATGTACGTCGTACCTTCGCAACCGGTATTGCAGGTTTCTCTCACTGCGTTGACTCCTTGTCTGCTGTTAAGTATGCCAAGGTTAAGGTCATCCGTAACGAGCAGGGCATTGCTACCGACTTTGAAGTTGAGGGTGACTTCCCTCGCTATGGTAACGATGATGATCGTGCTGACGATATTGCCGTCAAGCTGTTACGTGCTTTCTTAACTAAGATCAAGAAGCACCACACCTATCGTGACTCTGAGCCTACCACCTCTATTCTTACCATTACCTCCAACGTGGTATATGGTAAGGCTACTGGTTCTCTACCTGATGGCCGTAAGGCTGGTGAGCCTTTGTCTCCTGGCGCCAATCCTTCATATGGTGCTGAGAACAGTGGTTTGCTCGCATCATTAAACTCTGTTGCTAAGCTTCCTTACGAGTATGCTTTAGACGGAATCTCCAATACCCAGACCATCTCTCCTGATGCTTTGGGCCATGATGACAAAGAGCGTGCTCAGAATCTTGTGAACGTTCTTGACGGTTACTTCATCCAGGGCGCTCACCACCTAAATGTCAACGTCTTTGGTACTGAGAAGCTCATCGATGCCATGGAGCATCCTGAGAAGCCTGAGTATGCAAACTTCACCATCCGTGTTTCAGGCTATGCTGTGAAGTTCATCGACTTGACCCGTGAGCAGCAGCTTGATGTTATCAAGAGAACCTGCCACAAAGAGTTGTAATCTTTCCTTAAAGCTATAATGTGTTGGCCGGGTTAATTCCCGGCCTTTTTGCAACCAGAATTTTTATAGGGTATGGACTATGCAGGGACGTATACATTCTTTTGAAACCTTTGGATCAGTAGATGGTCCGGGAGTGCGTTTTGTAGTGTTCTTCCAAGGCTGTCGTATGCGTTGCAGGTACTGCCACAATCCAGATTCCTGGAAGATAAATGCAGGAGAACTCTGGGAGGCTCGTGATATTGTTAAAAAGGCCTTACGCTATAAAAACTACTGGGGAACAGATGGAGGCGTCACTGCATCAGGTGGTGAGGCCTTGTTGCAGCTTGATTTTTTAAAGGAGCTGTTTACTCTTTTAAAGGAAGAAGGAGTTAATACCTGCCTTGATACCTCAGCAGGTCCATTTCAAGAAGATCCTCAGTATCTTGAAAGCTTTGATGAACTTATGAAAGTTACAGATCTTGTGATGCTTGATATCAAGCATTTCGATGATGTAGCTCACAAGGCTCTGACCTCTCATACCAATAAAAACATCTTAGCCTGTGCCGAGCATTTAAGTGAAATCGGCAAGGCAATGTGGATACGACACGTGCTGGTGCCAGGGGTAAATGATGATGAGGAATCTCTAAGGAAGCTTGGTGCATACATTAAGACCTTAAAGACGGTAAAGCGCGTGGAAGTGCTTCCTTATCACAGCTTTGGCATGTTTAAATGGGAGCAACTTGGGATCCCGTATACTTTAAAGGATGTCAAATCGCCAACTGATGAGGAGAAGATGAGGGCTGAAAGGCTTCTTGGAATTAGAGCATAGCGTGGAAAAATTTGGGCTTTGCATTATCTCATGAATTCCGTACGGGAAATCTCAACTTTTCGTGCAGCGATCTC